>WJKT01000062.1 GCA_014728955.1 Candidatus Peregrinibacteria bacterium | reverse complement strand
TCAAATTTTGGATCGTTTGATGTCTCGTTTACAAGACAAACGAAGCATGACGGTGTTTTCAAGATTAAAAAAGGCGATACGATTATTCGAGTATCAAGCGCTTATCCTAATAATTTTACTATAGAAACAGGAGGAAAGGAGCGCGTAGTGGGGGCAAAAGAAATGACTTTTGGGAAAGAGGAACAAAAGAGATTTGATAATGCCAAAGCGCGAAGAAAAGCACGGCAGGAGACGATTAAAAAACAACGAGAAGATCAAAAGCAAAAAGCCAGAGAACGGCAAAAGAAAAAAGAGCAAGAAAGGAAGGAGAGGGAAAAGTCGCAAGAAAAATTAAAGAAAAACACCGAAAAACTTATTAATCCGGAATTTAAAAATCTTATTAAAAAAACGGATAAGCCAAATTCTTTTACCGTTCATGCTGAAAAAAAAGACAGAAAAGGCTTGCGATTAATAAATAAAACACCGATTCACGGGCTGTTGGAACTTTCAAAAAATGAAACGAAAATGATACATATTACAATCAAAGGTGCGCCAGGAAAGCCCGAAAGAAAAGCGTTATATTATCCCGGACAAAAAACCGCATACCGGCTTGATGCAAAGGGTAATCAAACGGGAGAACGGGTGAAATTTTATAACAATGACACGATTACCGTTGATTTTAAAAAGCCGACAGAAGATGCCTACAAGGCATTAAATGGTGACACTGAAAACGTTGTTTTCGACAAAGAAGCCATTAAAGTGAGAGATATGATCCTTACCTTCGATTCACTTGCACGTACTTTTAAAGAAAAGAAAGGGACCATGAAAGATCTTAATTTTAAGCCGCTGAAAAAGTTTAAAAAATATTTTGATTCGGGCAATTATAAAAAGGCTCTTGATAAGAATAGTCTAATAAAAAGTTTAGGGGGGCGTTCTCTTACACAGGCGAGTAAAATTATTAAAGTAATGAACGCGATATACCGTGAAGGAATAAAGAAACTGAAAGATGCTGCCATATTTGCTGACTCACCCGACGATTTATGAACACTGTAATTCGAACAAAACGAACGATTATGAGCATTCTTGTGCTGACTGTTATTGGAGTCGGATTGATGAGCGGTACGGCGCTGGCTGATAACGATAATACTTCTGCACAAGTAGGCGGTGAGGGAAATACCCGTGATCAAATGAAAACAGAAACCGGAGGAACTAACTCGCAACCTGACAATACGGATGAATATATTGATATACCTCTGAGTGTTGAAGCTTACTATGATTTTGCTCAATTAAGGGAGACGACGCCGACAGGCATGCTTAATGAATTTGTTTACGGATTAGTGACAAATTTGAAATATATTTTGGGTTCTATCGCCGTGTTATTCATTATTCTTTCTGCAATAAAATTAATTGTTGCGGGTGATAATGAAGAGACGGTGACAAAGCAGAAAACAGCAATAACAATGGGCATTATAGGGCTGGCAATTGTTATGATGGGGGATGAGTTTGCCAAAGTATTGTCAGTTGCGTGTGCTCCGGGTGAAATTGATTGTGCCCGTGGAGGATTTTTGAGTGATCCGGGAAATATGATTCAACAAGCAGCTTTGTTTCAAAGAGGAACAAGAATTTTGATTACGTTTATAAAGTATTTTATTGGCAGCGTTGCAGTCATTATGCTTGTTCGTAACGGTATTCGATTTATTGCCCTTGCAGGAAACGAGGAAAGCGTGACTTTGGACAAAAAAAATGTGGCGTTTACGTCGCTGGGGCTTATATTAATGATTATCGCTAGTACTGTTATTGATAAAGTGCTCTATATCGTTGATATTACCCGTTACGATTCTTCGACGGGAGTAATGCCAGCAATTAATCCAGACAGAGGAATGCAGGAGTTAATAGGTATTACCAATTTGGTAGTTAATTTTGCAGCACCTATTGCGATTTTTGCTCTTATTGCCGGTGCAGTGATGTATGCAACTGCTGGTGGCAATGAAGAACAAACTGAACGTGCAAAACGACTCATTATACTTGCCGTGGGAGGCATGGTCCTTATCTATGGTGCTTTTGCTATTATTAGTACGGTCGTTTCTGGCCAATTTATCCCATAAAACATGAATATTCGAAAATTTATTACATCATTGATTCTGTGTCTTGCGATTACATCGTTTGCTCTTATTGTTAAAACGGGAGTAGACCAGGTAAGTTTTGCACAGTATCAGGAAGACTATCTTGATGATATACAGATACATACTGAACTGCCTACGTTTGATAACAATACGCATGCTCAATCAACGCAGAAGCCGGGCGTTTCAAATATTACCAGCGCACTGTTTTTTACAATGGATTTTGCAAAATATTTGATTGGCGGAATAGCAGTTATAATTATTTTTATAACTGCAATACGACTTATATTGGCTCGTAAAAATGTAGATGACGTCTGGACTAAACAAAAAGATAGATTGATTTACCTGGTGGCGGGTTTTGTTATTATTATGATAGCGGATTTTGCGGTTACACAGGTGTTTTATGGTACCCAGGGAGAAGTGCTGGATACCATGTCTCAAGCCCAAGAAGCTGCAGAGACGGGAAGTGCAGAATTACGAGGTATGGTGAGTCTTGTATTAATGCTTGCGGGAACACTCGCAGTTTTGATGCTTATTATTGCGGGTATACGGCTTCTTACCAGTGGAGGAAACGAAGAGGTTCAAACAAAAGTTAAAAAACAAATTACCTGGATTGTATTGGGATTATTTTTGCTTGGCATTGCCGAATTTGTTGTATTGGACGTTATATTTCCAAATCAAGGATCGGAAATTCCGGCAACTGAGCAAGCGAAACGTATTATTAAAGATTTTACCAATTTCATTTCAGCCTTTGTGAGTATTGCAGCGGTCATATCTTCAATTTATGGAGGATATTTATATGTTGCTGCTGCAGGAAACGAAGAGCAAACGGAAAAAGCAAAGAAAGTGCTTATGGGCGCGATTATTGCTATTGTTCTCGGATTAGGAGCATTTGCGCTGGTTAACACGGTCATTCAATTGGACCCGGCCGTATAATGATCTTTCATAAAAGGCTAAAATTTGGTATAATATAGAGAAAAATAAAAATAAACATATAGATGCCATGGCTATTCTTGAAAAATGTAATAAAACCCTTATTGTAGGGCTCGTTGTAAGTTTTCTTGCAGCGATGTTTATGAGTATCCCGACCGCATCGGCGGATCTTTGCGGTGAACTTGCTGAATCTACGGGAGGTTTTTTTAGCTGTGGTACGGAAGAAGCTACTACATTTACGCAATTTCAAGGGGGGCTGCAGCCACCGAGTACCGAAGGATATGATCCAACATTAACGCAGGAAACAAATCTTCGTGATTATATTGTGAATGTAGTAAATTTTGTATTGGGATTCTTAGGGCTTGTGGCGGTCATCATGGTTATTTATGGTGGCTTTTTATATGTTACCGCAGCGGGAGAAGAAGAAAAAACAACAAAGGGAAAGAAAAGTGTTATGTATGCGATGATTGGTATTGTTCTTATTCTTATTTCTTTTGCACTGGTAAATACGGTGATAAAAGGTGTTGGAAAAGGAACTGATGTGGGAGTTGAAACAGAGCAGCTTGCGGGAAGTGCCGAAGAATTAACGGGAGATCAATCTGAAGCGGTACAAAGACTCTTTTTCTTGGCGGCAAGCAATGTTGAGCGTGCGGCTAAGGATCTTGCTACAAAATATGCGCATTTTGTCGATGTACAGGATGCAATCATGGATTTGGATTCAACTCCGTACGTTGATAGAGCAGAACAATTGCATGTGTATCTTGGAGATGTGAAACGTGCGCTCCGCAATATTATTAGTGCCTCAGGCGATTTAAGCAGAACAGCTGAAGCGGCTAAAAATGCTGAAGATGAAGTTGATATATATTTAAGACAATCTCAACAACAGCTCGTTGATGAATGGTCGAGCTGGTGGGATGATCAGAGCTATCAATTGCAAAATTCTATGGAAATATTCTTTACGCAGGCCGGTGCGGAAGGAGAAAGTATCTGGCGTGCGAATATGTTGGATTTTGCTGACGAAGTACAGGAAATTATTGACAGTCTTGAAGATTTAAAACAGCATATTGAAGAGTCGGGGTTGGTAACGACATCGGAAACGGAATTCGGTACAGCATATCAGCGTGCTATATCGGCATTGGAAAATGTAAAACCGACAGCGTTTAATCCACCGACAAATAAAAAAATAATTGATGCGTTGGAAGCGTTAAACGATCTGCATACTGTTGTACAAAATATACAGTTTGTTGCAGCAATAATTACTACCGATGCCGATGAAGGGAACGCACCACTCATTGTAAATTTTGATGCGCTTAAATCGGCACGTCCCGATTTTGAAAGCATTAAAGAAGAAAATATAGAATGGGATTTCGGTGATGGGACCACAGTGTCCGGTAAATTTGCAACATCACATGTATATAGAAAAACCGGTAATTATGTTGCAAAACTGACAATTAAAGGTGATTCGGCCAAAGGGATTGCTTCCGGTGTTGCTTACAAGCAAATAACTGTAAAGCCACCAGCATCACAGATTAATTTAAATGTGTCGATTGGTGAACGTAATTTAGGATATTTAAGCTATTATCGAGATGGATTTTTGGTCGTTGATAAAAATCGATTAAATGTTACCTTAACGGAAGCTCGTGATATTGGTATTACGTTTGATGCTTCCGAAAGCCGTGGTGGATATCAGGCCGACCAGGCGCAAGAAGCGGGTGAAACTTACATCCAAACGATTTCATGGAAATTTGGTGATGGAAGCGATCGTATTTTTGGTGAAATGGTGGCCGAAGATGTGCAAACACACTATTACGGCGAAGAAGGAACATATCCTGTTGTTGTCGAAGTGACCGATTCACGTGGTGTGACTGACAGAAAAGTATTTGAAGTGGTGGTTGACTCACCTGCGGCACGTATTGATATAGATCCCGGTACGCAGGTATACATTAATGATGAAGTAACCTTTGATGCCGGACAATCAAGTAGTGATGGTGGGCAAATTACGGGCTATGACTGGACAGTGCAAAATACATCACTCAATTATTCCGCTGAAGAATCAACGGACAGTTTTAATACAACATTCGATCGGCCGGGTGTATATAATGTGAATTTGCGAGTTACCGATAATTTGGGATCGTCGGCAACTGATTCAACGTCATTGGTTGTTGAATCAGAACCGCCGGAAGCGCACTTTACCTACTCGGTCCCGGATCCGACCAAACCACATATTTATATGCTTGATGGTACGAAAAGTATTGATCCTGATGGAGATATTCAAAATGGGGATTACCATTATGAGTGGGAAATTAATGCCATTGATGATGATTATGATTTTTATGATCCCGAAACCGGAAAGGTCGATCCTGAAGGAGAAACAAAAGAGCGAACGTATATTAAATTTTATCGACGTGGAGAATATCCCGTATCGTTACAAGTAACCGATGCGAACGAACCTGAAAATCCGGGTGTTCCCCAAGAACAAGTAATTAATGTTTCAAGTATTCTGGACGTTACATTTGGTGAAGTGGATACGTCAGCCGCTATTCTTGATGAAAGCGGGGAAGCAACCATAAGCTTTAATGGATACAGCGAAAACGCTGTTGCATACGAATGGGATTTTGGTGACGGGACTGATCCCGTATCGGGTGATATGATTGGTGGTACAACAGAAGTATCTCATGTCTATACGGCTGCCGATACATATCAGGTACGATTAACGGTGTTTGATAGAGAAGACAACGAAAACTCAATTATACGCAGAGTGACGGTGGGTGAAGCTGACCAGCCGGTTGCGGTGATTGGTGTGGAGGTTGATGGTGTGCAGATATATGATTTTAGTGAACCGATTGTGGTTAATAGAAAAAATGTTATTACCTTTAATGCCGATCAGTCACTTAATCGTGACGGAACCGGGCGACGTTTGGGATATCAGTGGAATTTTGGTGATACAAAGCAGTCTACTGATAGAGAAACTACGCATGTGTATAGTGATTTAAGCCCGAAAGATCCCGGATATTATGAGGTAACCCTAAAGGTACTCGATAAAAATGATTTGACGAAAACCGATACGGCAACGGTGCGTATTGACGTGCAAGGGGAATTGCCTACATTGCAAGCCTTTACCGCTGTTCCGCAACAAAATGATTTAACAACACCGGTACGGGTAAAATTGGAGGCTCTTGGTGCCACCGATCCCGATGGGCAAATTGTCAAATATTTATGGTGGTATTACAACGAAAAAGATCCACTACTTCCAATGGGACATACAATAACACAGTCACCACAAGCATTTGTGACTATTGGAACGAGAGGTGTTGAAGGAGAAGAAGTAACCTATGAATTTGGGTTGCAAATGACGGATCAGGAGAATTTTACGGTAGAAGCCGATGAAATTCTGGATGAAAACACATTACCGTCTGTTACGGTGATTAATGGCCCAAACGATACGCCGGTAGCGGAATTTACCGTTGACAGAACAAGCATTATGGTTGGAGAGACGGTTAATTTTACCAGTAGTTCGTATGATCCCGATGGTAAAATAGTAAAATATATTTGGGACTTTGAAGGTGATGGATTTGGAAACAATAAGGAAACAAGTCTTTCACGTATTGCTCATACTTATGAAACACCTGCAATTGATGGCATTAATACACGTTTAAAAGTAATTGATGATAATTTTGCAGAATCGGTTTCTATGCCGGTTAAAATATATGTTGATGCGGATGCGCAAGATCCTGTCGCCGCGTTTAGCGCAGAGCAGGGTGATGGGTTGACGATGAACTTTTCTAATGAAAGTGTTGTCGATGAAACAAGTGGTGCACAAATTGTTTCATATCGTTGGGATTTTGATATTAGTTCGGATGCACCAACGGCCGATAGTGATGAGGACGGTATTAAAGATAACGATATTGATTCTCAGAAAGAAAATCCGCAGTTTACATATGAAGAAAGTGGTGTATATAGAGTTAAACTTATTATTGAAGACAATTTTGGCAATGAAGAGGAAGTTATAAATTTTGTTAATGTTCGCGGAGAAGAAGAGGAGCAGACTGATGATGAAGGCTCGATGAATGCTCATTTCGAAACTATTCCGCAAGTAGATATTAATGATGGAATGATTCACTTACAGGGAGAATTTGATGAAGTGAGTTTTGATTTCACCGGATCTACGGGAGATATTGATAGATTTGTTTTTGATAATAATGTATATGTCGATTCGAATGAGAATGGACGAAAAGCGGATGATGAAGATTATTCGACAACAACGCCGGGAGTTTACACGACAACGTTTAATCCGGAAGCGGAGCGCATAAAAGTGCGTTTAACGGTATATGATAAAGAGGGGAATGTGGATATCAAAGAAGTGCGTATTACGTTTGATGCGGTAGAAGAGGATTTGCAGGCTTTTTTACTGCAAACTATAGACCAAAAACAGATTCCCGCAATGCTTGTCAGTATTATTTTGTTTGCTATAGTGGCAATGAGCTTATATTTACATTCATTGCATATGCAAGAAGTCTCAATACATGATGAGCAAAAGAGGCAAAATGTTAAACGAAAAAATAAAAAATAATCTTATATATTATGGATACAAATCAATCATCTGATAATAACCAAGAAAAAAAAGTGCAGGATCAATCAAATTCTGTAGCTGATTTTGGAACGGGAAATGTTGATAACACTTCCAAGCCGAAAAATGATGTGGTTATTGAATCGGTGCAAAATAATGAAGCAAAGAAAGCGGAGCAATCTGCAAATCAGCCAACATCTCCGAAGCAAGGAGAGGCGCCGCAAGAAGATGCTGTGCCAAATCCAACGCCGACACAACCGGTGGGGGGAGATTCTGAGTCGACTGATGCATCAGCATCAACATCAACCCCGCAGCAACCGGCGCAATCTGTGCAGCCGCAGCAAGCCGGCTCACAACAATCAGCACCGGCTCAAGCGGTACAGCCGAAACAGCAACAATCACAGCAACAACCACAGCAGACGCAAAAACCAAAAAAACGAAAAATGACACCGGAAGAAATAGTACAGCGAGATAAAGCTCGTAATAAAAAGATGATACTGGGATGTGGCGGAGCATTTGGTTTTGCCGCACTTGTTTTGATTATCTTAATATTTGTATTTGTAGGACAAGGAGCGAGCGGAACCAGCGCACTTGCCCAATCATTGGGGATAGATCAACAATCATTGGTTAATACGCTTATCTTGATTGTTAATATTTTCTTTGGTATTGGTGCATTTGTCACCTTTATTATGAGTATTGGCGGTATTTTTAAAGCCGTTATGGCTCGAAAAGATGATGCTGCAACAAAGAAAAAAGGATATGTTATGGCTGGAGGATCGTTCGGTGCCTTGATTATAATTATTATGATGTGGATAGGGGCTTGGATATTCTTAAGCGGCCAACAGGTTCCAACAACAACCAAGCCTACAGGATTGGTTACAGAGCCGGAATCAACGGTGAATCTTGTTGCACCGGTTGAAATAACCTTTGACGCTTCTGATTTACCATATGATAGCTCTCAGTATGAGATTATCTCTTATGTATGGGATTTTGATGATGGCCAAGCAGGGCCGGGAAGTAGCTTGGAAACACATCGTTACGAGAAAAAAGGAGATGGCCGTTATGATGTAACGCTTACGTTAACCTTTTTAGATAAAGATACCGGCGAGGAATCAACTGAAACATTAACAAAACTGGTAACGATAGCTGATGAAAAAGTCGCTGCTGTAATAGAGGCCGATGTGACATCGGGTGATGCTCCATTGGAAGTTACGTTTGACGGAAGTCAATCGGCAGATCCCGATGGGGAAATAAGTACGTATGCATGGCAGGTTGACGGGAACGGCTTTGAAGAAGGTGAATCAACCTATACACATACCTTTGATCAAGTAGGGGTATATACCGTTGAACTTCGTGTGACGAACCCAAAAGGAGACTTTGATGTCGCTGAAGAACAAATTACCGTTTCTGCAGGGAAGACACCCGTAGCACAAATTGATGTGCTTAATGGCGATGGCGGCGTTTTCTATGTGAATAAAACGTATACATTTGATGCTTCGGGATCATCTAGTCCTGTTGGTAATATAGTAAGTTATGAGTGGGATTTTGGTGACGGAACGGCAAAAGCGCGTAGCAGAACTGCGCAGCATGATTTTACGGAAGAAGGGACATACAAGGTTCTTCTTACTGTTACCGATGAAGATGATTTGACTGCTGAAGAAGAGTTGCAGGTGGAAGTTGAACTTGCTCCTTCAGCACCGGAAGCGGTAATGCAAACCGATCCCGAACCTGAAGATGATGCAACTTCAATTGCAGGTTCCGTACCGTTTGAAGTGAATTTTAATGCAACTTCAAGTACTGATCCGGATGACGATATTATTGATTATAAATGGGATTTTGACGGAGACGGAACGTTTGATGCGGCCGGCGAAAATACATCATATGTATATAATGATGTTGGCAATTACAATGCGTCATTAACAGTTATTGATTCAGCTGGATTTGAAGATAAAGAGGTTTTATTGATTAAGGCTCTTTCTCGTGGTCTGGAACCGCAATTAACGGCTGAACCTGTTTCGGGAGTTGTTCCTCTTACAGTTAGTTTTGATGCAACGGGATCAATGTATTCCGATGGAGATATTGTAAGTTATGAGTGGAATTTTGGAGATGGTTCTGCGCCGCGAAGTGATATAGGCCAAGTGACCTATAAATATACAAAAATCGGTAATTTCACAACAACGGTAAAGGTGAGAACTGATGATGGAAAACAAGAAGAAGCCACTATTTTGATTAGTGTGCGGCAAGTGCCGTTGAAATCGTGTTTTGAAGCTTCGAAAACGGTAGGGGAAGCACCGCTGACGGTAAGTCTTAATCCCCAGTGTTCTACAGGTACAATATCTAAATATAAATGGGATTTTGGTGATGGAGAAAGTTCTACCGACAGGAAACCGATTCATATCTATGATGAACCGGGATCGTATGAAATTACTCTGGAAGTTTCTGATGCACAAAATATTGTTGATGTTTCCTCAGAATTTGTTACCGTTAAGGGTGCATTAACAAATTAGTAATATGTCCTTAAATAAAAGACAAAAGAGGATTGTACGTATTGTCGGTATGCTGGCTATCAT
>WJKT01000061.1 GCA_014728955.1 Candidatus Peregrinibacteria bacterium | reverse complement strand
TAATATTCATAGCATCGAGCGCTACCAGTTCTCGTTCTTCCGGCGTTTCTGCTTCAAGCAGATTAATACCGATAGGTCGTTCCAGATCGGCCGGATTAAAATAAATAACATCGTCGGCACGTTCACGCGGAATAAACGGCATAATGTCTTCAATAAGTTGTCCATGAGGGTCAACAATGCACAGTCCGTCTCCATTCCGCAGGTCTTGACGAATCATAACTTGTAAAATGGAACTTTTACCGGTACCGGTTTGTCCGATTACATAAAAGTGTCTAAAGCGATCTTCTCGTTTTATACGTATTTCTTTTTTCTCTCCGCGGTAATAATTATGACCTATGAGAATGCCTTCTGTTGGAATATCGGTTGGAGCCGGTGCCAATTTAAAACGCTGCCAGGCAATATTTGGTGAACGGTTATATTTGTTGTTTGGTATGTGATAGAGACTGGCAAGCTCATCACAGCTTAAAACCGACTTCTTTTGCCGTATTTTATAGTTATACGGCCTTCTGAATGCTCTGAAAATAAAGTCGCGAATTAATCGTTTGTCCGAATGCCATTTTGTTGCAGTAAAGCTATTTCCGTTTGTACTGGTATATTGAGAAAAAGCACTTTTCATATTGGTAAGATGCGATTCAGCTTCCCGTTTTGTTGAAGATGAAGCAATAAGACGAATAATGGTTTCAAAACCCGGTTGTGAGTTTTTTTCTTCGATTGCTTTTACTTCTTCTTCCGTAGCGGGCGTTGTTCTGGTTGCATCCGGAGTTTGTGTTTCAGTCATATTTTCACCTCGTATCAATAGTTCAAAAAGACCCGCAATCCACCCGAGAGGGTTAAGAGGCGATCGCGCTTTTTGATTTTTCTTGTTAAAAAGAGCTTCGGCTCGTTCACGCCCTTTACTCTGCCATCCATCTTTTTTAGGCCGTATCATAATTTGTATGGCTGCGCCCTCTTCTGATTTAAATTTGGAAAGGACGTTTATAATGGAATTGATAGGGTCCGAATTAAGCCGATTATATGTTTTAAAGGGAATAATCGATTCTTTAACCAGACGCATATATGTTCCGGTTACTTTATATTGTTTTTTAAAGATGTTGTAATCGGTTACCCGTTCAATAAAACAATCCGGATAAAAACTGGTTAATTGTTTTTCAATAAGACTTTCCAGCTTACGAGGGCACACGATAAAAAAGTGAATTTCACTGTTTATGACAGCATATTCAAATGAAAGAAATTCCTGCCCTTTCACCTTATCTTTAAAGGTTGTCCCGTAAATACTATGGAGAGAGCTGAAAAAGTGACTCATAATACCAACCACTTCCTTGAAATCTTTTCCTGATGAAAATGCTTCACTTTCACGTTCTCGGTCTTCTTTAGACTCTTTTTGAGGAACTTGCACTTTCAAAAAGACCATGTCCAGCGAACGCTCATAATTACTGTAAAGTCGTAGTGCCACAACGATTGCAATAAAAACAATAAGGGCAAGGGAGCCGAATAAGAGAATTGTGAGAAGCTGATCCATAGACCGTAAAAGCTATATATGCATTCTTTTTATAGTATACGGCAAAAACACATTTTTGGGAAGTACAGGAGCCCTCTTTATTGTTAAGAGCTTCTTATTTTTCCGGGGGTTTTGCTATGTTTATATGCATTTCGGCTACTTGGTCGATGGGTAATTCCGATGGTGCACCAAGCATAAGGTCGCGAGCGCGCTGATCCTTTGGGAATGCAATGATTTCTCTGATATTCGGTTCATCTTGAAAAATCATAATAAGCCGGTCGAGGCCGAACGCTATACCGCCGTGTGGAGGAGCTCCGAATTCAAATGCATGCAATAAATGGCCAAATCGAAGTTCGGCGTCCTCTTTTGATATGCCGAGTACATCAAATATTTGTGCCTGAAGTTTTTTTTCATGAATTCTCATGCTTCCTCCGGCAATTTCGCTCCCGTTGAGTACTAAATCGTATGCTTGTGACCTAACGTTTTCAGGTTTTTTTTGCAACAATTCAATATCTTCTTCCAATGGTCTCGTGAATGGATGATGAACGGCACTGATATGTTGTTCTTCTTCGTTCCATTCAAAAAGAGGGAAGTGTGTTACCCATACATAAGAGAGTATATTTTCATCAATCATATCGAGTTTTTTCGCACAAGCGAGTCGTACCTGCCCGAGCGATTCACATGCTGTTTCAAACATATCCGCCGTAAAAAAGACGATATCGCCGTTTCGTGCACCTGATTTTTCTTTAATGGTGTTGAGTTCGTTTTCATTGAAGAATTTGGCAATGGGGGAGACGGGTCCCTCGTGGGTATATTTAATATAGGCAAGCCCTTTGGCTTTATACACTTTTGCAATCTCTTCAAGTTCGTCAATTTCTTTTCTGCTGAAATCGGCACCGCCCGGTACGGTTAATGCTTTAACGATGCCGCCGTTTTGCAGTACCGAGGTGAACACTTTAAAACTACTGTTCTCGACCGCTTCGCTTACGGTTTTCAACTTCATTTCAAATCGTAAATCGGGCTTGTCCGAACCATAAATGTCCATTGCATCATGCCATGTAAGT
>WJKT01000060.1 GCA_014728955.1 Candidatus Peregrinibacteria bacterium | reverse complement strand
TTGATTGATAAAAACACGCCCGGAGATCGTACAATCTGACTCACAACAACACGTTCAATACCATTAATAATGAAAGTTCCGCGTTCAGTCATGAGTGGAATGCTTCCTAAAAAGACGTCTTGCTCTTTAATTTCTCCGGTTTCTTTATTAACCAGTTGCACATGCACTTTTAACGGAGCTTCAAAGGTGAGATTCTTTGATTTTGCTTCGTATGGCTGGTATTTCGGTTCTCCGATTGAATGTCCTAAGAAATGCAATTCAAGTTTTTTGCCTGAAAAATCTGAAATTGGTGAAATCTCTTCCAATAAATCTTTTAATCCTTCTTCCAAAAACCATTTATACGACATGAGCTGTACTTCGATGAGCGGTGGCAATGAAACATCCTGGTCGTGTTGCGGGCTGAAATATTTCCGTTCCGCCGTTCTTACTATTGGTTGTGTCATTTGCTCAATGTACTGATCCATATTAAATGAATCTTCTTGAAGCTTGACGGTTGTTTTCTTTTTCGTCTTAGGTTTCGCTTTGGTTGCTTTAGCTTTTGTCTTCGCCTTAGCAGCGGTCTTCTTTTTAGCAGTTTTCTTTGTCGCTTTGGTTGCTTTAGCTTTTGTCGTTTTCTTTTTCTTATCTTTTTCTTTAGCAGCAGCTTTACTTTTTTTTGCAGAAGATGCCTTTTTTGGCTTGACTTTTGCTTTAGCTTGTTTTGAAATAGACTTTTTAGAAGCCTTCTTGGTCTTTTTAGATTTGCTAGACATAATGAAAAGTAAGGTAACAGAATACGGCTTAAAATAATGCTGTACCTCACAACGCACTCGTATACTTTCCAGGAA
Source organism: Candidatus Peregrinibacteria bacterium (assembly GCA_014728955.1). Lineage (GTDB taxonomy): Bacteria > Patescibacteriota > Gracilibacteria > UBA1369 > PNNO01 > PNNO01. Next base: position 5,855 of record WJKT01000060.1, on the reverse strand, counting down.
AAAATGAAGGGAAAGCTTTCTGACAGCACCCGTATTCTATTTATTTTTGCTTTAAAGTCAAGCAAAAAACATCGCATGAAACCTGTCTTCTTCTCTGCATTTGAAAACGTGCTGTTACGCGTCTATATTGGTGAAGTATTTATCGTAATAATCTTTCATTTCTTTAAGGTTTTTCATAACCTTTTCATCGTTGCCGGCCTGAAGATATTTGGGGTTTACTTTTATAGAAACCGATCCGGGGAATTTATCTTGCTTTAATTTGGTGAGAAAACTTTCAAGAGGCAAAATGCCGTCATCGGGTCTGTAGTAGTGTTTTGATCCTCTAACGTTTGATAAATGCACATGTACCAGATATTTTGATAATGTCTTATATAGTCTCATTAAATCTTGTTTGCGGCTGGCTACGCGTGTTGTATCTATACAAGCGTGTTTGAATTTCTTCATTTCAACAATATTGTTCATTGCGTGCTTTGGAATAAAGCCTAAAATCATGTCAGCGGGGGCATTTTCAAGTGCTATTGAAATGTTTTCTTTTGCCCGCAATTTCGGTACTTGCTTCTTAAGCCATGATGTTTGCCTTACACTAAAAATTTTCGGTGGCTGTACAATAATCACTTTGCACCCTACTTCTTTGGCAATTTCTATAGTTTTTTCAAGTCGTTTTGGAGTAGGGTTGGGTAGTTGAATTGCAATAACAGGTAGGTCGTATTTGTCGGAAAGACTTTTTACATAGGCCGCATTTTGGGTATCGTATTGTTTTTTTGCAATGCGTAAATCGATACCGTCGTACCCGGCTTCCTTTGCAAAAGCGAATATTCTATTTAATCCATAGCCGTTTAAAGAGTCTGTCGAAAGTGCTAACATGTAGTTCTATTTAAGTTAAGTTCATACTATTTTACCATAAAAATGCCCTACAGGGCAACGTTTCACGTCTTTACATATCTTATTACTCTTGCCGGACTATTGCGGCTCAATGGTTACTTTACCTCCCATATACGGCCTTAGCACTTCCGGGATTGTTACGCTTCCATCCTTGTTTTGATTATTCTCAAGAATAGCAACGAACATTCTCGGCATAGCAATGCCGGTTCCATTAAGGGTGTAAACATAATGTTTGCTCCCCTCTGCATCTTTAAATCGTATTTTACTGCGTCGCGACTGAAAATCCGTCGTGTTTGAACAGCTGGTTATTTCTCTGTATTTTTCCTGCGTGGGGATCCACGCTTCCAGATCAAATTTTTGTGCTGCGGGAGCACCAAGATCGCCGCTACATACTTGTACTTTCTGATAAGGGATCTCAAGTCCTTGTACGATCTCTTCTTCTACATCAATAATACGCTGATGTTCTTCTTTAGCTCGTTTTGGATGAGCAAAGGTAAACATTTCGATCTTATCAAATTGATGAACGCGAATAATGCCGGCAGTGTCTTTCCCGTAACTTCCCGCTTCACGTCTAAAACATGGAGAGAAGCCAACATAGCGCAATGGTAAATCTTTTTCTTCAAGAATTTCATCATAATGCAACATGCATAGTGGTACTTCCGCCGTTCCAATTAAAAACAAATTATCATCTTCGGGATTTACCGAATAAATCTCATTTTTATCAGCGGGGAAAAATCCGGTACCAACCATTGCTTTTTCACGAACCAATGCGGGAGGTAAGATAGGGTTAAATCCCTTTGCCGTTATGGTGCTGAGTGCATATTGGATTAATGCGAATTCCATTAAAACAAGATCGTTTTTTACATAATAAAATCGTGCTCCCGAAGTTTCTGCAGCTTTTTCCAATTCAAGTATATCCAGTTGTTTTCCTAATTGAATATGATCCTTGGGCTTAAAATCAAACGTTGTCGGTTTCAAAAAGGTGTCTGTCACCACATTATCTTCATCGCCTTTCCCGTCAGGTACGTCGGTAAAAGGTGGATTGGGAACGTCCAGCACCAGTACATCAAGCTCTTCCTGTAGATCTTCAAGTGCCTGTTCTTTCATTTGCAGTTTTTCTTTTAACGTTCTCATTTCTTCCAATAAGACTTCTTTTTCTTTATCGGATTTTTGCGGTATTTCTTTTGAAACACTGTTTTGTTTTGCCCGCAATGATTCCACTTCCGTTAGAAGTGCTCTTCGTTCACCATCCAGGGTGATAATCTTATCAATATCAACAGGTATGTTCTTTTTTTCCGCTCCCTGCTGAACAAGCATTTTATTTTCAACAATAAATTTAATATCGAGCATTGTAATGAGAGATTAAAATATGCGCATTTCTATTTATACAGGTTATTTGTTTTCGGTTACAACAATAAAATCGAACATGGTAATAAAAAGTACGACAATAAGTGGTCCGTAGATGATGCCGATTGATCCAAAAACACTAACACCTCCAACTAAGGCTAAAAAAACAAGTACTGGATGGATTTTCATTTTATCATCTATAAGTTTTGGCTTGATGACACTTTGAATCAGTCCGATTTCCATAATTAGGAAATAGAGGAGGGGAGCAAGCATCCATGGGAATTCCGTGCCAAACGAAAGAATAATACTGGCAATCCCGTATATAACCAAAGTCCCGATTGTTGGTATGAGAGAGAGTATACCGGCTAAAATACCCCAAATGAGAGCTGCTTGCAGACCAAACAATTCAAAAGCCATGATAGCGGCGATTCCCGAGAGAAGTGCCGCCAAAAGATTGCCGCGGAAAACAGTTCGGGCAACATGACTAAATCGTTGGAAGAAGATAGTGTTTTGTTTTTTACTGAAGGGAAAGATTTTTTTTAAATATGTTGTGAATTCTTTCCCGTCCAATAATAAAAAGAAATATAAAAACAAGAAAACAAAGAATTGGAACGAAATATTCAGCAATCTGCCGAAAATTTCCGATCCGAGAATGGTTGCCGTCTCTCCTATACTTCCCAGCGCTCCCAATAAACTGCTTTTAATGGTTTCTAAATTTATTGTTATGTCGAAAACGGTAATTGATTCAAATTCATTAACAAACTTCATGAGGGCCTGAAGGTCCGGGCCGGTAGCAAAAATAATCGCCTGTTTTGCAATAAGCCCCAATAACAATGCCAATGGAGTAATAATGAAAATTATTGTGATGATAAAAACACCTGTTGTGGCTAGCGTCTTATTGCATTTAGCCTTTGTTTGCAACATGGTTAAAAGAGGTGAGAAGCCTATGGCAAAAACCAATGCAAGCACAATAGCGGGTAAAAAAGGCTGTATAATTAAAAAAAACAAGTACCCGAGGACAATAAAGAAAAAATATTTAATACCAGCTTGGACGGTAATCATAAGCGAAGCGAATTAATTGTTTAATACGAAAAGACGTTCGATATCCAGTCGCCGACGAAGTTTGTTGCAATAATAACAAGGATTGTAATAAGTAAATGTTCGCCAACGGCAGCCCATGGGTTTTCTCCTTTGCTGCTTGCAATGTAATAACTGAATATGGCAATCAGCAGCAATCCCCATACAATGCTGATAATGATCGCTTGCGGCAAATCGGTAAGTAAAATGGGGACGGCGAAGCTCAGTGCGAATATAAATTTTACGCCAAATGTTACGAAGGTGGATAGCCAGATATCATGTTGTGTCCTATCTTTTTGAGATTCTTCGGAAACGTGGATACCAAGAGCGTCACTTGCTGAATCAGCGATGGCGATGGTGAGGACTCCTCCGATTACTACCATCTTTGATGCGGTTCCCGCATTGAGGCCGACCATCAAGCCAAGTGTGCTAATAATCCCCGAAGTGAGACCGAAACTGAGACCAACTTTGATTGCTTGTTTCATAAAAAGTGATTATCTGCCTATACGTGAAATAGCTATAAGATCAAAAATAATTGCAATAATGAGCATGGTAATTGGAACGCCTCCCCATGATCCGCCAAACCAATGGTGAACAACGCTATACCAAAGAAACGTATAGGGCATGAAGAGAAATCCTAAAATCGGCCAGATAAATGTATCAAAAAGTCCGTTAAACCATCCTGTGGCTCCCCACAAAATAAGAATAACGAGTCGAGGGAAAAATAAGCTGATAAGGGTAAAAACAATTGGCATAAGAGTGTGGATATTAAACCATACGCAAGTTTACCATATTTCATCTATAAACAAAAAGGCGGGGAATGATATGCCCGCCTTTTGCTATGCAATGATAGGTATGATGATTGTTATTTCTTTTTATCATCTTTACCATCTTTGTTATCTTTTTTATCTTTTTCATCAACGACTTCACCTTCCACAACATCATCTTTGTTATCTTTTTCTTGTTTTTTATCACCTTGATTTTCTTTAACATTTACACCGTCTGCAGCATCTTTTTGAGCTTGCTGTGCTTGTTCCGCCGCTTGATACATTTGTGCTCCAACTTTTTGAATCTCTTCCGAAAGTTCTTCATATGCTTTTTTAATGTCTTCATTCTTGGCATCTTTATTTTCAAGTATTTTCTTTAATGCATCAATCTTTTCCTGAATCGGCTTCTTTACATCATCGGTTACTTTGTCGCCGGCATCTTTTAATGTTTTTTCACTTTGCAGTACAAGACTCTCGGCTTTGTTTCGGGTTTCAATCGCTTCTTGCTTTTCTTTGTCTTCAGCGGCATGTGCCTCCGCTTCTTTTTTCATACGTTCGATTTCATCTTCCGAGATATTTGATGAACCGCTAATGGTAATATGCTGTTCTTTATTGGTTGCTTTATCCATTGCTTTAACATTGAGGATGCCGTTTGCGTCAATATCAAATGTTACTTCTACTTGTGGTACCCCGCGCGGTGCCGGAGGAATGCCATCAAGAATAAATTTACCAAGCGATTTGTTGTCAGCTGCCATTGGTCGTTCTCCCTGCAAAACATGAATTTCAACCGAAGTTTGATTATCAGCTGCTGTTGAAAATACCTGCGATTTTGAGGTTGGGATTGTAGTGTTTCGCTCAATGAGAGTGGTACATACGCCTCCAAGAGTCTCAAGTCCAAGTGAAAGCGGTGTTACATCAAGAAGTAAAATATCTTTTACGTCTCCTTGTAAAACGCCGCCCTGGATCGCTGCACCCATTGCAACGACTTCGTCCGGATTAAGTCCCCGGTGAGATTCTTTTCCGAATATTTCTTCAACTTTCGCTTGTACAACCGGCATTCTTGTCATCCCTCCCACAAGAATAACTTCGTCAATATCACTTTGATACACTTTTGCGTCATCCATTGCTTTTCTACATGGCTTGACGGTTGCGTGTACCAGCTCGGAAACAAGATCTTCAAGTTTCGCCCGGCTTAATTTAATATTAAGATGTTTTGGGCCGCTGTTATCCGAGGTAATAAACGGTATGTTTACTTCGGTTTCGTGTTGTGAAGAAAGCTCGATTTTTGCTTTCTCCGCAGCGTCTTTGAGTCGTTGAAGCGCAATCTTATCCTTTGAAAGATCAACGCCCTGATCTTTTTTAAATTCACTTACCAGCCAGTCGATAATTTTTTGATCAAAGTCATCACCACCAAGTTGCGTGTTTCCGTTTGTCGAAAGTACTTCAAATTGTTTTTCGCCTTCAACATCTGCAATTTCCAGAATGGAGATATCAAATGTTCCGCCACCAAGATCGTATACCGCCACTTTTTTATCACCGCCTTTTTTGTCGATACCATAGGCGAGTGCGGCTGCGGTTGGCTCATTAATAATACGTTTAACCTCAAGTCCGGCTATTTTCCCCGCATCTTTTGTTGCCTGTCTTTGCGCATCATTGAAATATGCCGGAACAGTAATAACCGCTTGTTTAATATCTTCACCAAGATATTTTTCGGCATCCGCTTTTAGTTTCTGCAAAATCATTGCCGCAATTTCAGCGGGTCTTTTTTGCTTCCCATCAAGA
>WJKT01000002.1 GCA_014728955.1 Candidatus Peregrinibacteria bacterium | reverse complement strand
GTTGAAAATCCCAAAATATCCGCCTGAATATTGCGCGTCCAGATAAATGCGTTAATCCAGGGGAAAAAATTCCATGAAAATTTATAAATCAGAAGGGGGATAACGGACAATGCCCCTGCAATAAAGGTAAGAATTACATAAGAATCTTTTTCCGGATGTTTACGGTAAAAGTGATACCCCCACAAAAAAATGGGAACGAACGAGAGTAACGAGGCAATTAAGAGTACCGCTATTTTTGTAGTGAGAACAATATGTCCCATAACCTATGCACTAGTTATTGTGTATATTATAACACATTTTTGCCTTTTTGGCCAACCCCGAAGTGTGAAGCAAAAGGTGCACGCTAGTGCATTACTCCCTCTTTTATTTCAATAATACGTGCATCATCAATAGGAAAATCATGATGCGTCGTTGTTACAAAGGACTGATATTTCCGTATAACCTTCAATAAAGCCTTTTGTCTTTTTTTGTCCAATTCGGAAAACACGTCATCAAGCAGCAATATCGGGTTATTCCCCGTTTGTTTTTGTAAAAATTCTATTTCAGCTAATTTTAAAGCAATTAACAATGTTCTCATTTCCCCTCGTGAAGCAAATTCACTCACGTTTTTCTTATCAAAAAAGAATTGTAAGTCATCACGATGAGGACCTTTCCTAGTTTGTTGATATCGCAAATCAGACGATCGACATTCCTGCAATAACCCACTATATTCTTTTTTTTGCAAAGGCACCTGTCCAAACGAACAATGCATAGCAATTTTCACTTGCTGGTCGGTATCCGCGATATCGTTATATCGTTGAGATAAAATAGTATTATAATAATCAACAAATTCAGCCCTTTTTCGATAAATATATGACCCATATTCAGCAATTTTATCATCCCAAACCGCCAGCTGATCTATCGAAGCCCTACCTTCATCAATAAGCGCCAACATCTTATTTCGTTGCTTTACCAGTCGATTATAATTAATCAAGGCGTCAAAATAGAGCGGGTCGGTTTGTGAAAGTACGGTATTGCTATATTTACGCCGTAATGAAGGGGATAAATAGAGCATATTCAGATCTTCCGGTTGAAAAAGAACACTATTCAATTGTCCGATAAAATCTTTTATCGACACATCAACACCATTTTTTCGTAGATTTTTCTTGTCTGTCGGCGCGCGACTAACAAAAAACTCTAGCGATAACGGAGTATTGTCAACCTGCACCGTGCCTACCGTCCTCATATAATCTTGCTCCCACTGAATAAGAGCATGATGACGAATTGTTCGAAACGACTTTGCCATGGACAGCAATAAAACAGCTTCAAGAAAATTGGTTTTTCCTTGAGCATTGTCACCTATAATAAGGTGAACCCGGTCATCAGCGCTAAACGATAATGACAATTGCCGATAATTTCTAAATTGTTCCAGTTGAATTTTCTTCAGCCACATAGGTAAAACTTAATCTCCTGCATCATAACAAAGTGCGCGTATTGACTCAATAGTGCACTTTGTCTATTGTTAGTAACAGCAATAACTACTTGACCTTACCTTATTATGGCTAAAAAGACTTCTGCCAAGCCGGATGTTGAAAAGATGAGACATTCATGCGCGCATGTGCTTGCACAAGCGGTTTTACAAATGTTTCCGGAAGCTAAACTCGGTTTTGGGCCGGCAATTGAAAACGGTTTTTATTATGATTTTGAACTACCGCGAACACTGATCCCCGAAGATTTACCTATTTTGGAAAAGAAAATGAAACATATCATTAAGCAGAACCAGACATTTAAAATGATGGAAAAGCCTATTGATAAGTCAATTACATTTTTGAAAAAAATTAATCAAGATTATAAAGCGGAAGCTGCGCATGACCTGCAAAAAGAAGGTTTTGACAACATTACGTTCTACGAAAATATCAATCAGAACGGAGAGGGAACGTTTGTTGATATGTGTGAAGGACCACATTTGGAAAGCACCGGTAAAATAGGAGCTTTTACCTTAACACATACAGCCGGCGCTTATTGGAGAGGTGACGAAAAAAGGCCTATGCTGCAACGTATTTATGGTGTTTGTTTTGCGACAAAAGAAGAGCTTGATACATACTTGAAACAACTAGAAGAAGCAAAAAAACGTGATCACAGACGACTTGGTACAGATCTTGATTTGTTTATGTTTGATGAAGAAGTGGGAGCGGGCCTTCCGTTATGGTTGCCAAAAGGTGCCTATATACGGCATCAAATTATGGATTTTGCCTTTAACACGTACCTTGCAAACGGCTATGAACCGGTATGTACTCCTCATATTGCCAATGTGGCATTATGGAATCATTCCGGCCATTTGGACTTTTATGGCGACAGCATGTACGGATCGCTCACGATTGATGAAGATGAATATCGATTAAAACCTATGAATTGTCCGTTACACGTTAAAATGTATAACGCCTCTATGCGCAGTTATCGCGATTTACCATTCAGATGGACTGAAATGGGTACCGTCTATCGTTATGAACGAAGCGGAACGCTCCACGGCCTCACACGGGTACGCGGTTTTACACAAGATGATGCACATATTATCTGCAGACCCGATCAATTGAAAGAAGAACTTGAAAAAGCGCTTGATTTAACGCTCTATATCCTCAACACCTTTGGGTTCAAAGATATTGAAATGAATGTCAGTGTCCGTGATCCTGAAAATAAAGATAAATTTATCGGAGAAGATAAACGATGGGAGCAAGCCGAAAACACCTTAAAAGAAGTCCTGGAGAAATCCGGATTTAAAGATTATGTATACGATATAGGCGGAGCCGTTTTTTACGGTCCGAAAATCGATGTAAAAGTGGCCGATTCAATAGGAAGAAAATGGCAACTTTCAACAATTCAATTTGATTTCAATCTTCCTTCTCGATTTGGCATGGCCTATGTGGGAGAAGATGGAGAAGATCATACGCCGTTCATGATTCATCGAGCTCTTCTGGGCTCTCTTGAACGCTTTATGGGCGTCCTTATTGAACACTATGGCGGCGCTTTCCCGGCATGGCTCGCACCAACGCCGATTGTCTTCATTCCTGTTGCCGAAACTCACGAAAAATACGCGGAAAAGATGCTTAAGAAATTTAAAGAAGCGGGCGTGAGAGCAGAACTGTATCATTCGGATGACACGCTTGGGAAACGAATCAGGCATGCGGAAATGAAAAAAATACCGTATATGGCTGTTGTCGGTGATAAAGAAGTACAAGCAAAAAGCCTTGCTATCCGAAGTTATAAGACGAAAAAACAAGAGACCGTTAAGGCGGATACTTTTTTATCTACTCTTCAAAAAGAGATAACTGATCGATCTTAGTGGCGCTAGGCTCCTCTACATCAGGTTCCAGGTCAACAAAGTATGAATCTTTAATAGATTGTAATTTATCAAGCAAACCTGAAGGACCTTTATGTGCTATAAAATGAATCTCTTCCAATAAACCTCGTATTGCATTGTAGAGTTCCTCATCATATTCGAGCAACTTATGGTTAGCCGCATATTCCTCAAATTCTTCCTGTAAATCGCTTATACTTTCAAATATATTTGTTGTTTCAATTACTTGCGAACCGGAAAGCAATTTATGCAAAGAGAACATTTTATGCGATAACGTTTCATCTTTAACCTTTTCTCCAAAACGGCAATGCAAATAGTAACTTTTTCGGTTCAAGTAATGCTCTTTAAGCTTATTTAAATACTGATCTATTTCTTCCAACGCCTGGGCTATCTTCTTCCCGGCTGATCGTCGTTGCAACAAGCCCACAATAATTTCCCGTGTTTTTTGGTTATTGGTGGTTAATCTATCAATAATTTTTTGCGCCACCATTTCCTTCATAAACGGTACTTTTTGCATCTTGGCACCAAAGGTTGTTTCAGCAAGTTCACGCATATCCGGAGCATCATGAGGGAAGGCATATCGATTAACAAAAACATCACACAAATTAAGCGTATCGGCAGCAAAATTAATTCCCACACCAAGCACTTTTTGCGCTTTTAAAATTTTCTTTCGGCGATATTCGGCAACATCAGCTTCATAACTTCCTTCAGGAACGTGGCAAAGTGCCTGACACTCATACATATATGACTTTGCTTTATCTCGCAAACCACCATCAGCGCGACGATCAACAAAAACAGAACCTTTCCATTGAAGTGCCCTGTGGATTCGTCCGCTTCTCTCATTAATACCATGTCCTGTATTGATGGAATTTCGCACATTACGTTTATCAACCGTTGTCCCGAAACGCATCATAACAATAGCTAAAAACTTTGTTGCAGCCGCGATTTCCGCAACCTCAACAGGCGTATTTTTATAGTGTGGATGCGAATGACGAGGATCTTCAAGTAAATACCCTCTAAATCGATGCCTATCTGAGGTGGTATGAGCATGTGGCGCCACATCATCATTCAACAATTTCGTAATAAATTTAAGATATTCACTCTCGGGATCTTTTGAATTAAAGTCAATTTTATTGAGTATTAAACTGTTAGGACCAACATTACCTTCTTCCGTAGGATTAACCAATATCGCATCACCACCCAAATCAACACAAATGCTTTCTATGCGTCTTCTTATTTCTTTCATCACCATATTGGTTTCTTTACGGCAAATTGTCCCGTCTATCATATGAATGGCATACATGAGACTGGCCTTTACAAAAGCTCCGTGCTTTTTCTCCCAACTTTTAACCGTATCACCACGTTCTTTATTCCATACGTCTTGCAAGACACTTAAATCGTTAGTCTGCTCAACATATTCACAAAAATAAACCGTATTATCATTGGTAAACAATTTTGATACCTGGTTTGCCTTTTCGGCACAATATTCAAGTTGCTCTATTGCCTCTTCTTTAGTTAAGTCTTCACTTTCAACAGCACTATGCCATAATTCAACCAAATCAACCGAACGAATAGCCGTTTCTCGTAACAGCAAGTTGGTAATATAGGGCTGAATGGAATTTGACCACACATACTGCATAAGCATATCAGCCAAATCAGAATAATCATCTTCGGAATAATCAAGAGTGCGCTGCATAGTGGTGCATATACGTTCAACAAGCGATTTTAACTCATCACGCAACAATCGGTATGAAGGAATTTCCTCACGAAGATAAGAAAATGTTTCCTTGGCATACGCAGGTACAATATTAAAAAACTTCAAGGATGTCGGGCGATCATCTTTCTTCGTTATCAATGACCGTTTTAACAATTCTTCCCTAAGGCTTTTAGCGAATTGCTTAAAATCCCGCAAGTCTTTTTCATTCTTTTTTTCTGCAGCACGAGTTGAGCAATTTACAACATCAATCGCATTTTGCATTGGTAAATCTCTGGACATATCCGGAT
>WJKT01000059.1 GCA_014728955.1 Candidatus Peregrinibacteria bacterium | reverse complement strand
GCTTTAAACGCATCAATCGCAGCATTGACTTCTTTCAAGGCTTCCTCAAAACGTGTGTAAACATCTTTTTCTAAATCAGAAAAGAAAATCTTTCGTGCAGAATCAAAAATCGTTTCTGCAATAAGTTCCGCATCGGCGGGATTATTTTGAATTTCTATATTAACAAATAATTGCCCCGCTTCTTCTTCACCTTCACCAAGATCATACGAGTAATTTTCAAGAAAACTTCCTTCTTCTTTCCCAACAAACAGAAATTCAAATTGATTTCGTAGTTTCATTTTTACCAGGTTTAAACTTCATTTTTATCTTCGTCAACCATAACGGAAAAATATGTGAAATTCAAGTTAAGCATTCAAAAATAGCCGTTGACACTACATGCGGTAATACAGTATCATCCTTTCGCTACGTCACAATTTATTATCTTTTATATAATGCTTGGAAAACTCAAGAAGAAAAAACGGCTCCGAAAACATGGCTTCTTAAAGCGTATGGCTTCTAAAAAAGGAAGAAAAGTCTTGAATGCCCGAAGAAAAAAAGGACGAAAGAAACTTACCGTGAAGAAAAAGCTGAAATAAGGCCTTTATTATTTATGATTGCTCAACAATTCCGTCTGAAACGATGGCGGGTACAAAAACTTTTGAAGCAGCCGGACAGTAAAAAGATCGGATTTTTTATTGTGAAATACCTACCCAATAAAGTCGATCACCATAGATGGAGTGTTGTTATGAGCCGAAAAATAGACAAACGAGCTTCGGTACGAAATCATAAACGCAGACAGATATATGAGGCGATACGATTAGTCGACAAAGACCACTCCTCTTCCTCTCATCACAAACATTTTGACGTTGCACTGATTCCGTATAAGCAGATTGTTGCTTGCAATTATCAAAAAATACATCAAAATGTTAGCGATATATACAAACACTTAGCATCACTCACATCATGAAACGACAATTTTTACTCTTCGGTCTCTTTTTTATTGCTCTTATGCTTATTTTCCGCGGGTGCGGAAGCGACACGAATTTGGAAGCAACCCTTGCGGGAAACGATCTTGGTATAGCGGTACTCGACACCGAATATAATATGGATGATCTTGTGTCGGTAACATTAAAAAATAATACGGATCAGGACCTTCGCATAGAGAATGATTGTCCAAGAGAACCGCTTAACGTTTATCGGTATAAAAACGGCGAATGGATTCAACTTGAAGCAAAGCCGGAGATAACGTGCGAATCAAAAGATGATTTTGCCCTTCAGCCCGGACAGGAAATGACACTCGACTATACATCATGGAACCATGCTCTATTTCATCAAATTGGACGATATAAGATAGGAGCAACGGTTATTGGAGATGAAGAAAACAAAGAATATCACTCAAACGAATTTACGGTAACCGGGAAATCGTGGCTCGGATATGTATGGGGTACGTTCCTGTATCAACCAATTTATAATTCATTGATATATCTGGTTAGCATTGTTCCGGGAAACAGCTTGGGAATAGCTATTATACTCCTTACTATTATTCTACGATCAATACTATTTATTCCATCGCAACGAGGACTGGAATCACAACGGAAATTACAAGAACTACAACCGCGCATTAAGAAAATTCAAGAAAAATATAAAAACAATCAGGAAAAAATTGCACAGGAAACCTTTGCACTATACAAAGAACATAAAGTAAATCCGTTTGGCAGTTGCTTACCGTTACTTCTGCAATTACCAATCTTGATTGCCCTGTTTTATGTTATTCGAACAGGCCTCAATCCGGACAATGTATATTTGTTATACGAACCGCTTAAAGGGTTTGATCTGACTTTGATAAACAGCAATTTCCTCGGCATACTGGAATTACAGCAAAGAAATATTTTCGTATTGCCGCTTATTGTAGCGGGACTGCAATTCTTCCAGCTAAAGCTTTCTCTTGCTTCAAAAAAGAAGAAGAAAGTAAACACGAAAAAGAAAGACAAGAAAGGTGCCGGAGAAGAAATGCAAATGGCGGGGCAAATGATGACTTATATCATGCCTGCCATGATCGCACTATTTACCGCATCTGTCCCATCCGGTGTGGGTCTGTATTGGGGAACATCAACAATCTTTGGCATCGCACAGCAGTTGTGCGTCAATAAACGTGTAGCAAAAAAGAGCAACAAGAATAAAGCCGAGGTACGAGTTATAGAAAAAAAGTAATTCTTTGGTATAATACGTGCTGAATATCACAACACTTATTTCGTTAATATATAGAAAAAGATGGAGATAGCTACCGCTCTCAAAGAAACCCTTGAACAAATACTGGTAAAGTTAGAGGCACCGTTTGATGAAGTTCTTATTGAAAAAGAAGACCAAAACGGAACTGATTTATATCGCATTAATATCGAAACGGAGGATCCTAGTATGCTCATTGGTTTTCACGGAGAAAACATTCATTCATTGCAGCATTTGTTAAAAGTAATTGCATGGAAAAAGACAAAAGCCGACTTTAATATTCTGCTTGATGTTGATAATTATCGTCAAAGACAAGAACAAAACGTGATTAATCTTGCAGATAGAAAAATCGATATGGCGCGTAAAACAAAGAAGACACAGGTGCTCCCTCCAATGTCTCCGTATTTCAGAAGAGTTGTGCATCTTCACGTTACCAATGCCGATTATGATGACATTAAAACCGAAAGCATCGGCGATGGTGATCATAGACAAGTTACTATCGTGTATGAAGCTTAGTAAATACATTATCGGCTTTATTATTATGAGCGGTTTGCTCTGCCTTGTACCGTTTGTATACGCACAAGAAGCACAAGAGCAGGAAACGGAAGTAAGCACTGCCGTATATACGGATGTTGATATCGGACATCCCGAATACGTCGCGCTCAAATATCTTTCGGAAAACAACATTATTAATGGTTATGAAGACGGCAGCTTTAAGCCAGATACTCTGGTAAACCGTGCCGAGGCGTTGAAAATGATCCTTGAAGCGCAAAACCTCATTACCGCACATTACATCACTAATCATTCTCTCGGAGGAGCATCTTTTAATGAAAACCCACTTACTTTTACTGATATTTATAAAAGTGTTTGGTATTATCCATATATTAAAAAAGGTGTTGAGCTTGGAATTGTTAAAGGGTATGAAGATGGAACATTTAAGCCGGATCAAACGGTGAACCGTGTTGAAAGCTTTAAAATGATTATGGAAAGCGACGATATTGTTTTACCGGAAGTGACTGAAAATCCCTTTGCAGATGTAGATATGAATACATGGTTTGCTCCTTACCTTCTTGAAGCCAAATTACGAGAAATCATTTATTACACCATGAATAACACGGTAAATCCGAACAAAGAAATGACACGTTCTCGTTTTGCCGAACTTGTGTATCGTTATATTCGGAGCAAAGAAGGTCATTGTTTTGGAAAAGCCAGTTATTACAGCGATTATCTGGAAGGACGCAGCACTTCTACCGGGGAACCATACCGAGCGTCTGAATTAACGGCAGCACATCTGACTTTGCCATTTGGAACCATTGTTCGTGTTACCAACCTTGCAAACGGCCAATCAGTTGATGTTCGCATCAATGATCGTGGTCCGTATATTACCGGTCGTTCAATCGATTTATCAAAAAGTGCTTTCGATAGCATCGCTCATTTGGGAAGCGGCATCATTTGGATTGAATATGAGATAATAAAGCAACCGTAATCATGCATGACGTAATACAGCGAAAATACGGGAGTAAAATTATCCGTAAGCGGACTCCCCTTTCACAGGAAATAAGAAAAGCTATTGTCACCTTAATGTTTGGACTTGTTCTTATTACCGTAGTACTCAGTATAGTGTTTTTACTCAATACCAGTAATTCGGCTCAAAAGGGATATGTACACTCACAACTCATTTTGCAAAATGAAGAGTTGGACAATATAAACAAAGAACTTCGAATGAAGGTTATGGAAGCTCGTTCCATGGTACATCTTGAAGAAACCGACAAAATCGATTCAATGACAAAACCGGGTGACAGTATTTTGATAGATAATGAAAATAGTTGACTTTCAAGCGGTTTTCTATATACTTTTTCTTGCTGTTTGATAATAAGGTCCCATCGTCTAGTGGTTAGGACACCAGGTTTTCATCCTGGAAACAGGGGTTCGATTCCCCTTGGGACTACCATTTTCTAAAACAGTATTATGAAGCTCTTTCTCGTCCAGCACGGAGAACAAAAACCTGAAGAACAAGATTCTTCAGAGCCACTTTCGGAAAAGGGAATCGCCGATGTTGCGGCGGTAGCAAAATGGGCGCAACAAGCCGGCGTTACCGTTGATGAAATTTTTCACAGTGCAAAGCTGCGTGCCAAACAAACGGCTGAAATATTTGCCAAGTATCTTTCACCACCACACGAAATAGAAGAAAAAGACGGATTAAAACCACTGGATGATATTACCAATTGGCTTGATACGCTCGAATATTATCAAGGAAATCTCATGCTTGTGGGGCATCTTCCGTTTATGAGTAAACTCGCCTCATTTTTACTTGCACACACGCAAGACGAAGAACCGGTGCGTTTTGTACAAGGAGGATTGGTATGCCTTGAAAAAGATAAAGACGACACATGGCATCTTCTTTATGCAGTAACTCCGAATGTGGTATAAATCGTTACTTCTTCTCAACAAGCGTCCATGATTGATTGGCAACGGTGTTTGCGGAATCGGCATTTACATCAGAACCTTCCCCGCGACATACAATTTCATAATATTCGTTGGCAGAGGTTGTCTGCACCAATGCCGTCGCCGTATTGGTTGCCCATTCGTCAGTAGAGTTTCGTGAATAGGCATAAGAGTCGGACGGTGTCACCACTGTTGTTCCGTTAAGTTGAATCGCACATCGTATATTTTTTCGTGCATTCGTCTGGGATTCATGTGAAATGCTATAGGTTACTTCATACCAGCCTGCTTCATCCAAATAAACCCGCGAATTATTGGTGGCCGTATCATGAGTTATCCCCGCATCTTCACGTGTTTCTTGATTAAACTGAATAGCTGTCGACGTGCTTACATTAACATCCTGTGATCCGATTGAATCATAAAACTGTCCCATCACGGGAACGTACGCCGGTCCTTGAGGGCCTTCAATTCCGTCCAATTTCACAACAGTCATAGTTGTGTCACCTATTACCGTATTGGCTGTCGTTCGTTGTACCTGCATTGTCAAATAGTCATTAGTATTCATACTAACAAGGAAGCTTGCTGACGTTGGCACATATTCATTTTGATATTCAACCCCGGTAAGTTCAGATCCCGGAACAATCGTTGTATCGTTCAGTCGAACATGTGAATCAAGTTGATGTGTTGTTCCCGTATCATTGGCAGTTACTTGATACGTAACTTTATACACACCGTCTTGCTTAGCAACAATTCTATCGGTATTGGTATTATCGTGCTCTAAAGCAGCAGCATCGGTTTCCACATCTGTTGAATCAAACGGAACATCATAATACGTTCCGGCAGACGCCATAGTGAAATTCGTTGTTCGTCTTGCCTGAACAGCCGCTAACGTTCCACCTGCTGACGATTGGTCCAACTGCACCCATGAACTGCCATTACATACATAAGTTCCACTATCTACAGTATAGTAGATCATTCTTCCGGATGATGCTGCATCACATGTAGGTAATGTGCCGACATTTTCAACATCAAAATTCTGCAGTTCATTCCCTCCAAAATTAACGTTATTACTAAATAAGAAAGCGCTATTTACCGAATCCCATTGCAAATACTCACCAAGAGAATTACCAAATTGGAGCGTCACATCACCACCGGTATCATCTAAATCCAGCGTAAATGTGTTTGCATCGGTTCCATTGGCACTACCGCCGCTGCCGTCAATCTGATTCCAAACCGCAGCTCCAACAGCACTATCAACCAATACCCAACTGGTTCCGGTTGCCGTGTTTACCCACATATCCCCCACATAATATCCATCGTTTCTATCATCATTTACCGTAGGATCCGCAGGTTCTCTATGCGCACTAACGTCCACCTGGCTGTCACTACTGGCATCGGACGTTACCGTTGTAACGTTGGTAAATCTGTTCTCCTGCAATTTATTGCGTTCTTGCGCCGTAGAGGTTAAGGCAATACCAATATCCCACGGATTAACACCACCGGAAATTCCATTATTAGAAAAACTGTTATCATCAGCATCTTCTTCAATAAGAAAAGCATACGTGGTTCCCGCAGGATTAGAAGCACCTAAAACAGAATTGTTTTCGAATGAGTTGCGATGAACAGTATTCCCAACTGCACCGATTCTAAATCCGTAACGGAATCCGACACCACCATTCGCCTGTCCATCAATAATATTTGCGTTAAAAATACTATCTTGCGTTGCCGAACCGCCTGTAACGGAAAACGTATCAATACCTATACCAATAGCTTCCACGGATTCCGAACCGCTGAAGACATTGGCATTCATATTGATATTTGTATTGTTTGCCATATAGATACCATAAGCACCACCGGTGCCAACACTCATACGCGATGCCCTGTTGTTAAACAAAGAACTGTTTTCAGCACCTATAAATACGTAACCGGTCTCACGAGTATAATCCACGTTATTTCCCTCAATCAAAGCGTTTACAATGGAATTTCCATACCCCCATGCACCGCTTGCTCTTCCGTCCGACGTTACATGGATGCCGTCGGTGAAGTAATTGCCCGTTCCATTTCCGAATACACGGGAGTTTTTTACTACCGGCCTTACAAGATCGACTGCGCTACCGTCTAATAATTGAATACCTATATTCGCCGTTGAACCCGATCCGGAAGCACCTGATATTTTTTGTACCGTCACATTATACATTTGGTTATCCGCACCACCGGCTACTCGAATACCATGAATATTTGAGGAAACCTCAACCTTAAAATCTCGCAAAACAACATCATCAGCGGGGTTGGTACCATTAGCCAGACCAATTTGTACCGCAGCCGTTTCCGAGGTAATACCCGAAAATCCCGATGCAGAAATAATTGACGAATCTCCATATCCCTGAATTTGTATGTTATCTCCTTCAACCGTTAAAGGCTGTGTTATGGCATGCGTCCCCGGCAAAAGAGTAATTAATCCCCCGTTACCGGTTGCTTCCAAACTATCAATAGCACCCTGCAAGTTCATATTTGGTGATACGATGATTGAATTTGACGGAATAGAACTTATGGTGCCGGTTGTATTCACATTCCCTCCGGCAACAAGACTGACGTCCCAATCGGACATTTGCAAAGAATTATCAGCACTTCTACTATCGACAAAGATTGATGAAACGGGATTTAAATTACTTGAAGCAATTGTTTTTAAAATCGTTCCGTTCCCGCCTGACTCGTCACATTTAATAAATTTCATCGTTACGGTCGGCGGCGTTCCGGCATTGCTATCAATTAATGAATCCCCCGTATCTTGTATATCAAAATCAACCCATTCAAACGAAAGTGAATTGGCACCGGATGCCACATCAATCGCCATTGAATCATTGATAGAATTAACATCAAATTGTAAATCTTGAAAAGATGTATCAAACGAATCTATCTGTCCATTTCCCGAAACCTGAATCGTTGTATTACTGTCATCCTTTCCGATGACGGTAATATTTTGTAAGTTCACCGGATTGGTTATCTGATGCACTTCGGCCGAAAGAAGCATAATCCCGCCCGAGAGCGTATTAAGATACCCGGCCGCATTAGCAATATTGGCATAATCCGCATTAACCGATCCCACAGTGACCACTTTGGTTGCCGTAGTGAAAATAGCGGTAATATCAACCCAGTTGGTTCCATCACAGACATATGTTTTGGTATCGGTTGTATTATGATACATACGTCCGGCATAGGTTGCATCACAAAGTGGCGCTGCCGTAGCGTT
>WJKT01000058.1 GCA_014728955.1 Candidatus Peregrinibacteria bacterium | reverse complement strand
TTGGTATATGAAGGAATTGCCAAAATAGCAGCACCTTTCAATTCATATTCTCCCGGCCAATTGATAATTTCAGCTTTTTCAGCTCCTTTGCGTAAAACAGCCGTTCCTTCGTAGTCGCCGGTTAATAAAACCGTATCAGCATCGACTTCTTTCAGGACATGATCACTTTTTTCGTATGGATCAACAACAATCGTTGTACTTTCTCCTTTAATGGTGAAACAACGTTCGCCATGCCATGTAATTTCCATAAATATATCGGTTAAATGCAGGAGAATTGTACTCGATTTTCGTCCGTAAGGCAAAAACTTGAGTTTTACCGGCTTTCGTATTACGGTAAATCAAGCTATATTACCTGTAATTTTTCCTTTATGCCTACTATTAAAAACATTCATGCACGTCAAATTCTCGATTCTCGCGGTAATCCAACCGTCGAGGTAGAGATGTGGAGTGAGAACGCACATGCTCGCGCTATGGTTCCCAGCGGTGCCTCAACCGGTGTCCACGAAGCAATAGAGCTGCGTGATGGTGATAACGCGCGCTATCACGGCAAAGGCGTACAAAAAGCCGTAAACAATGTTAATACGACCATTAAAACGGCTATTGTCGGACACGAGTTGTATGAGCAGGAAACCCTTGATAATAAGTTAATAGAACTGGACGGAACTGAAAACAAAGGAAATCTGGGAGCAAACGCCATTTTAGGAGTTTCTTTAGCATATGCTCATCTTGGAGCACGAACAAAAGATATGTTTTTATTTGAATTTCTCAATCCGCATGCAAAACGTATGCCGATACCAATGATGAATATTATGAACGGCGGAGCTCACGCAGACAGCGGGCTTGATATTCAGGAATTCATGATTATGCCGGTAGGAGCCAATTCCTTCTCGGAAGGACTAAGAATGGGATCGGAAATTTTCCACACATTAAAAAAGATTTTAAAAAAACACGACCTTGGAACAGGCGTCGGTGATGAAGGTGGATTTGCACCGAATCTTCCGCATAACGAAAAAGCATTCGAGCTTATTATAGAAGCGATTGACCAGGCGGGATATAAAGCCGGGGACACCATTAAACTTGCTATAGACGCAGCAGCAAGCGAATTTTATGATAAAGAAAAAGATAAATATATGATTAACGTTGACGGAACTCCACGTGAACTCAATAGCGAAGAAATGATTGCTTATTATGAAAAATTGACTGAGAAATATCCGCTGGTTTCTATTGAAGACGGTTTAGCGGAAGACGATTGGGATGGCTGGAAACTGCATAATCAAAAACAAGGTAAGGATATTCAAATTGTCGGTGATGATTTTCTTGTTACCAATGTAAAAAGACTTACAAAAGCTATCGAGCACAATGCTGCAAATTCAATCCTCATCAAATTAAATCAGATCGGAACGATAACCGAAACCATAGATGCCATTAAAAAAGCAAAAAAAGCGGGCTGGACATCTGTTGTTTCACACCGAAGCGGAGAAACCGAAGATACCACCATTGCCGATTTTGTTGTTGCTATGGAAACGGGGCAAATTAAAACAGGATCACTCTGCAGAACCGATAGAGTATGCAAATATAACCAATTATTGCGCATAGAAGAATATCTGGGAAACAAAGCCATGTACACCGGAACATTAGATTAACTTGTGCGCAAGGGGATTTATACCTATAATTGCAATCGACTGTAAAATGCCTTCTATCATGAAATCATCGGGCTTGTTAAAACGCAGTCATATTCGCAAAATGTTTCCGGTACGTGACGCGGCTTCTCATAAAGGTTTAAACGGGAAAGTACTCATCGTAGGCGGAAGCATTGAGTATTATGGCGCACCACTTTTAAGCGCACTGGGATCACTCTATGCCGGAGCCGATCTCGTACATCTTTTTGTACCCGAATCGAATTTTGATGTTACCAGAAGTTTATATCCCGATTTTATCGTTAAAAAATTTCCGGGTCATTATTTGACCCATACGGGTGTACGAGAAATTTTAGAATTTTCAACCACTTGTGACAGTATTCTCATTGGGCCGGGCATGTATGACCGCGAAGTTACCGTGCGTGCTATTTTAGAACTCATTGAAGCACTGCGCATCCCTACGGTATTAGACTCAACGGCAATCGATGTATTAAAACATGTAAAAGAAGTTCCTTTAAGTCAACCAATCGTTGTCTGTCCACACAAAAACGAATTTGAAAACTTAACGCTTAAAGAGGTAAAAAACCTTAACGACACTGAAGAATTAGTGAAATTTATACGAACAATCGCCACAGAAATGAAAATCAATATTTTATTTAAAAATCCACAAGATATCATTGCTTCTCCCGAAGGAGAAATACGATTTAACAAAACGGGTAATGCCGGTCTGACGGTGGGAGGAAGTGGCGATGTCCTTG
Source organism: Candidatus Peregrinibacteria bacterium (assembly GCA_014728955.1). Lineage (GTDB taxonomy): Bacteria > Patescibacteriota > Gracilibacteria > UBA1369 > PNNO01 > PNNO01. Next base: position 13,659 of record WJKT01000058.1, on the reverse strand, counting down.
CGGGTGTCATCACCTCGCTTATCGCCCAAGGAGCAACGCCGTACGAAGCCTGTCAGATTGCTGCCTTTGTCGTTGGATACACGGGAGACTACCTCTATAAACAAAAAGATTACTGCTTTAGTGCAACCGATTTAGCACTTGAAATTCCTTTTACTATTAGACATATTCTTCAATAATGCTCATTGTAGATCGCTCTTTTGGCGACATCCGAAAGCATAAAAATACACTGGCATCACTGCTGGGCACCGGTCCCGATCATATTATTATGCTCCAGCAAGTACATGGCGATGCCATTTATGAAGTAACCAAGCCCGAGCCGAAAGCGGTTAAAGGTTATGACGCCATGATTACGGAAAAAAAAGACCTATACCTTGCCATTAAAATTGCTGATTGTCAGGCGGTTACAGTTCGAGATACATCACGCTCCATCGTTGCCAATATCCATAACGGATGGCGCTGTTCAGCAAAAAACATTGTCGGTAAAACACTTAAAGCACTCATTCATTCCTACGGCTGTATCCCCGAAAATCTTCAGATTTTTATTTCGCCTTCCATAGGGCCATGTTGCGCCGAATTTTCACAACCGAGAAAAGAACTGCCAACAGCTCTTCATACGTACATTCTTGAAAACAATCATGTTGATTTTTGGCTAGCAACGAAAGATCAATGTGTAGCGACGGGCGTCCCCGAGGATAATATCTCTCTTGCCGAAGAATGCACCGTGTGCAATAAAAACCGATATTTTTCATACCGAGGAGACCATAAAAAAACAGGGCGCAATGGCGTTATCATATGGAATTAGCTTGACTCAAAGATTCATCATGTTAATATTCGCACGCTTCTGCTCATTGAAAGGGGGTCTGTTATGCAAGATACCGCATTTTACCTGGCGATCGCCGGATTGATCGCGTTAATCCTTACTTTGCCCATTCATATGGTTGTCAAAGAAAGGATGTACACCTGGGGAGGCATCATCGTTTCCCTCAATCTCTTTGCTCAAAGTTTCATGGTACTGAAGGAGATTTCACTTCCTTACATTGCCATGCCCAACGTAGTCTTACTGGCTTATCTCCTTTGGGGAATAAGCTATAACGTACTCAAGCAGAAGTAATCTTTAACCCCGTCAAAGCACATTGCTCTTGGCGGGGCTTTTTTTTACAATGGAACAGCTACATATTACGTACTCAACACATCACACTATGGCCATTGCACTTATTGTCGCTGCAGGAAAAGGAAAACGAATGAGTTTAAAAAAACCGAAACTACTCTTGCCCGTTTTAGGGAAACCTATTTTGTACTACACCGTTAGTGCTTTTTACGACCATCCATCGATAGAAACTATTATTATTGCAGTCAACAAAGAAATACACCGCAAAACAAAAAAAATGGTGCACGCTTATTTTTCCGCTAAAAAAGATCGTATACATATTATTCAGGGAGGAGCCACGCGGCCGGAAACTGTACTCAACAGTCTCCAGTATTGCAAAAAAGAGTGTGCCCCGGATGATAAAACTATCATTACGATTCATAACGGTGCCAATCCGCTGGTTACTCACGAGGAAATAACCACATGTATTAATAAGGCAAAAAAACATCATGCATGTATTTCCGTTCATCCCGTTACCTCAACATTAAAAGAAGTTAAAGATAAGACTGTTGTACAAACACATAATCGAGATACATTCGCTCACGCTCAAACACCACAATGTTTTATGTATAAGCATATGGCACAAGCTCTCGAAACGGTTGGCTCACGATATGCCGACATGACCGATGAAGCTCAGCTTATGGAAGCTGCGGGATATACGGTCCATCATATCCCGGCAAGTGAGCATAATATTAAGATGACAACAGAAAAAGATTATTCATCTATACGTCATTTTTTGGGAGATCTGCCCGATGATTATTTAATAGGGCTGGGGCAAGACAGTCATGCGTTCGGTACCAAGAAAGGTCTTAGGCTCGGCGGAATCTTATTAAAAGACGAACCCGCCCTCGAAGCGAATTCGGATGGAGATGTCATTATTCATGCACTGTGTAATGCACTACTTCAAGCACTCGGCGAAAAATCACTCGGTGCTTTTGCAGATGAATGGTGTAAGAAAAAAAACATTAAAGACAGCACAAAATACTTAAAAAAAATTGTGGGGATGGTGCATAAAAAAGGGTATGCAATAAATAATATAGGCATTATGGTTGAAGCAAAGAAGCCCGCAATAGACCCACACAGTAACGCTATGAAAGAACATATTGCCACGCAGTGCAATCTGGATCCAAAGCGTATTGGTATTAACGCCACCAGCGGAGAAGGACTAACCGCCTTTGGAAAAGGAAAAGGTATACAGGTTTACAGTATTGTGACCATTAAAAAACATGGAGCATAAATCATACGCAAAAGTTAATCTTGCCCTGGATATACTGGATAAAGAAGATAAAGGGTATCATCATATACAGACCGTTTTGCAACGTATTTCGTTGCATGACGTTATTGAAATAACACCGGCACCACGCACAACCATTACCTTCCATGGTGATGAAGCGCCCCTCATCAACACAAAACACAATACCGTAACACAGGCATTGGATCTTCTCCGGCCAACCAAAACCTATGATATCGTAATACACAAACATATTCCGCTGGGAACCGGGCTCGGCGGCGGAAGCAGTAACGCGGCAACTATTCTTTCAGTATTAAATAACCATGAGTCTTCCCCTCTTCCACAGGAAACGCTCGTAGAATATGGAGCGAAAATCGGCGTTGATGTTCCTTTTTTTCTTTATGGTCCAACAGCACTGGGAACTCATTACGGAGAACGCATTCAACCGCTGCCCGATTATACACTTCAACCGTTTCATCCACTGCTTGTCATACCCCATCTGCGAGCAAACACAGCCCAGCATTATAAAAAAATCATGCTCGATAAATGCGGTCATAAAACGGAAAAAACACAAGCACTGTTACATGCACTTCGAAAAAACGATACTTCAATCAATATTTTTTCTTTACTGCATAATGATTTTGAAACAATAAAACCAACGGGATTTGTCGATATAAAAAATGTACTTCAAGAAAACGGCGCACAATGTACCTTGCTATGCGGAAGCGGCAGCGGGGTTCTTGCGCTTTTTAATAATCCGTGCGATGAAGCATCGCTTTCCCAAGCGTTACCGAATCAGCGTATTCTAAATCTGCACCAATAGGGAGGCCACGTGCAATTCTGCTAACACTCACCCTACTGTCAGCCAATTGTTTTTGTATATATAGCGCTGTTGCTTCTCCTTCCAAGCTTGGATTAGTTGCCAATACCAATTCGTTAATTTCGGGATGCTGTTCCAAACGATCAAATAATTCCTTCATTTTCAACTGTTCCGCGCCAACGCCGTCAATCGGTGAAAGCACCCCATGCAATACATGGTACAGACCTTTAAACTTATCTGTTTTTTCAATAGCAATCACATCCAATACTTCTTCCACAACACATATCTGTGTTTTATCACGAGAATCATCACTGCAAATCGAACACGGAGACTCTTCGGTAACATGCCAGCATTCTTCACAAAAAGCCAATCCGTCCTGCAACGAAAGAAGTGCTTCCCCAAGAGGTTTAATACGAGCATGAGGAGATCGCAACAAATGCACCGCCAGCCGTTGAGCAGTTTTAGGCCCGATACCCGGCAATCGTGACAATTCATCAATCAGTTTTTTCAATGAAGGAGGGAGCATACCATACTGTTGTTATCGTTCAATATGACGCAGGAATTCAGATCGCGTATTCATATTATTTTTAAATAATCCCGTCAGTGCCGATGTCGTTACCACCGTATTTTGCTTTTCAACACCGCGTGCCATCATGCATAGATGTTTCGCTTCAAGGATAACGCCTACGCCCTTTGGTTTCAATAATGCATCCATTGTATCCGCAATTTGAGAGGTCAGCCGTTCTTGATTTTGCAATCGTCTTGAAAAAATTTCAACAATACGTGGCAATTTTGATAATCCCGCAATCTTACCATCGGGAATATAACCAATATGAGCTTTCCCATAAAAAGGAATTAAGTGATGCTCGCACGTGCTGTAAAATTCAATATCTTTCACAACAATCATTTCATCATAACTCTCATCATCAAATACGCGCATAACCTCTTTAGGATCTCTTTGGTATCCCGAAAAAAGTTTTTTACACGCATGTGCATATCGATCGGGTGTATCCAATAATCCTTCTCGTTTCGGATCATCATCAAGTGCCTCAAGAATATTCGATCCAATTGTTTTGAGTTTATCTGTATCCATAGATATCAATAGTTATAAGCCAGCAGTATTGTGCCAGAACGAAACGTCTTTCGCCAGGCTTTTCTATGCACGAGATGGTATGATATCATCTATCCATGAGAATTTATACAAAAACCGGGGACGACGGGACAACGTCACTCTGTGACGGGAAACGTGTTTCGAAAAACTCGATGCGTGTTGCCGCATACGGCGATATTGACGAGCTCAGTTCATGTATAGGACTTGCCGTTTCATTTTCGGAAGAGAAAAAATTGACCACTATTCTACACACTATCCAACATGATCTTTTTATTCTCGGATCATATGCCGCACATTGCAGCAATAATCACGAGAAGCTCCCTGACTTTGATGAAGCCAAAATATATGCACTAGAGTCAATCATTGATGAAATTAGCGAGTCACTCCCGCCCTTACAGCACTTCATTCTTCCGGGAGGAACCCCGTGCGCAAGTCATCTTCATATGGCACGAACAGTATGTCGACGAGCCGAAAGAACCTGTATTGCTCTCGCTGAAAACGAAGGACTTTACAAGCATATCATTCCCTATCTTAATCGTCTTTCAGATCTTCTGTTTGTGTTGGCCAGAAAAGCAAACAAGGGCAACGATGTCCGTGCCTAAGCTTTAATTTTCACCACATTTTTCTTTTGGATATACCGGTTAATAACGGGAGAAATCATAATATACAATATCCCCGCAAGCGACAGATAACCGATAATCATATTCTGGAACGGAAAAATAAACAAAAAAGCAACAATACCAATAATCAATTCCAGTATCAGCGGCATAAAACTGAGTGATTCACGAGCTTTTGTGAACTGACCATATATCGCCACAACCACAAGAAAAATAAACAGCGGCTGCAATAATGCGGGGTCAAGAAAACCGCTGATGCCAAGTGCTGTAACCGCATCTGTGAGATAAGGAGTTTTCAATCCGAGAAGACCAAGAATAATCAGTATAATATTGGCAATCAACGCAAGATGTTTTTTCATAAGAGCTGCTTTAAGGAATCAATTCTTGTTAGATGATACCATAGTTCGAAGCGTATTTTTAAGCTTTTTTAAGCCGGCTCGTTTTATGGGAGAAGCGGGATATGCTTTAACAAACTCTTCTTCGCTCATTGCCAGTATGCGTTGAACGTTCAAGGATTGCCCCGCACGATGTTTAAGAAACTCTTTCGTATCAGTCTGTTGTGCACGACAATTATGGGGACATACTTCCTGACATACATCACATCCAAACACAAAACCATGCGTCCGGCCTTCAACCGAATCTTTTTTTTCAATAGTCTGATAAGCGATACATTTATTGGCATCGATACGATAGGGTCTGACAATTGCTTTCACCGGACATGCATCCATACAGCGCGTACAATCTCCACAGCCCATTTCTTTATTAAACGGCATATCATAAGGCAGAGAAAGCGTCGTAATTATTTCAGCAAGAAATACCCATGATCCATAACGGGGAGTTATCAGCATCGTATTTTTACCGATAAATCCCAACCCGGCTCTGACCGCATGTGCGCGTTCCAAAATAGGCCCTGCATCACAATAGAGTTTAAAATCTTTTTTCGAGAGTGCCTTTCCTGCATTGGCAATAATAAATCGTCGTATTTTCTTTAATTTTTTTTCAATAACAATGTGATAATCCTTTCCCCATGCATACCGCGCTACTTTTGCCCGAGCTTCATCACCAGGTTGATCACCCCGTTTTTGATAATAGTTCATTGCCAAACAAATAATGCTTTTAGCTCCCGGCAAACTCTGGCACGCATCAGTGCGACGATCAGCATGCTTTTTCATATACGCAAGATCCGCCTCATATCCCTTCATCAGCCAGGCATCAAGATGTTCCTTTTCCCGTTCAAGCCGCGTTGCCGGAGAAATCCCCACCATATGAAATCCTAAACTGCGGGCATATTGTTTAATGTGTTTATCCATAGTTTCACTATACATAAGCTTGCCTGAACAGACCACTTCACGCTATCGTAGGTGAGCGTTAAACCGTTCTTATTATGAAAAAAACAATTATTATTACAAGTTTGGCAGTCACTTTTTTAAGTGTATTCGGACCATCATGCTACGCGCAACAATCCGAAACCACACAAGAATTATACGCAAAGGGACAAGTAAACGAAGTAACGGAACAAAAAATTGAAATACAGCCGGACAACCCCCTGTACGATCCAACCAAAGAACAATCTCAATTTCATACTATCCAAAATGTAACATTTGAAGTGCTGGAAGGTGAGTACAAAGGCACTATTTTCGAATCAACCAATGAAATTACAGGACAAATCTATGATATATATCTGGAAAAAGGTGATACGGTGATGCTTTTTTTGAACGTTGACGGCGAACAGATTGAAGGATATGCAACAGATTTCATTCGCAACAATACAATGATTGTTTTCGTTGCTTTGTTTTTTCTGGGCTTGATTCTTTTAGGCAAAATGAAAGGCCTGAAGGCATTAATCAGCTTGATCGTTACCATAGGAGCAATCTTTTTCATCCTTATTCCGCTGACTATACAAGGATATGATGCTCTTCTTATCGCCACCTGTGTCTCCATTGCTATCAGCTTAATTACTATTACGCTTATCGCGGGTATAAACAAAAAAGCGTTAAGTGCCATTATCGGCACTGTTTTTGGCGTTTTATGCGCCGCACTCATCGCCTACTTTGTAGGCAATATCAGCTTATTAACGGGACTCTCGGGAGAAGATGCTCGCATTCTTTATATAAACAGACCCGAACTCAATTTCAGCCATATCTTTTTTGCCAGTATTATGATTGGAGCACTCGGTGCAGTTATGGATGTTGGCATGTCGATTGCCTCTTCGGTTAATGAAATTTATTTGGCAAATAAAAGCATTTCCGGAAAAAAATTATTTGAAGCCGGTATGCAGGTAGGGAAAGATATTATGGGAACCATGTCAAACACTCTCATTTTAGCGTATGTAGGAAGCTCCTTCCCGCTACTCCTTCTCTTTGCAATGGATAATTTTGATTTTATGCACGTTATTAACTTCGATTTTATCGCTGCTGAAATCGTTCGATCAATATCGGGAAGTTTCGGATTGCTACTCGCAATCCCCGTCACCGCACTCGCCAGTTCACTACTCATCCGCAAACGAACCTAATTTTTCTTCAAGCGCATTGATTTTTTCCGCTACATCTCTATACGGATCACGAATATCCAATAGTGCAAAGTACTCCTCGGCAGCTTGAGCATGTCGTTCATAATATTCAAGCGTTTGTGCCAGTTTATATCGGTAAAACGGGTTATTTCGTGTTCGTTGAACAGCATTTTCAAACGACTCAATTGCAACATTCCTAAAAAGATCTGCTAATTCTTCATCTCGATATGACACCTCTTCAGCCAGTCTCGTATACACAAGACCTCTATTTAAATGAACGTGTGGCAAATTGTTATTAATCAGCAAGCTGATATTGTACTTTTCAATTGCATCGTGCAGATAAGGCTCCTGTGTTCCTTCAGGCATACTAATACCCAATTTAAACAAAAAATCCCCATACCGTTCATAATAATGAGCCATCTTTGGCATAAACCATAATGCCGCATCGTAATGCTCAAATACCTGCTCCATATTACGCTTGGCAAAATTCGATTGTGCCTGCTGATAATGATATTCCCCGGCCAGTGAGAAGAAAGATCCGATACATCCGGCAATCACCAGCAAAAAAACAATAAGTGACACAATTATTCGTGACCACAACGGCAGTGATATGGTTATTGAATCACGATCTATCCTACTCATAGAAACAAGCAGACCCATAAAAGTAAAAAAGACAAATAACGTAGATACCACGCCAAAACTCACCATGACCTGAGCCAGATATACGCATATTCCCATCCCTGTGGAATAAAGTAACAACCTATCTTCTTTTTTCTTCATTCTGCGTAGAGCGCGATAGCCATACACCATTACGGATCCAATCATCATCACGTATAAAAGCAACCCCACTATTCCCTGTGCAGCAGCAATAGTCAGGTATTCATTGTGAGCCGAATGCGGCGTAATCGTGTCTTGCGCATCATTCGGGGTTCGATAATCCACCCTGCGATATTGATTATATACATCACGGTATGTTGACAGTCCGTGACCTAAAAGAGGCTTATCTTGAATCATTTCAATCGTACTTAACCACCAACTGACACGATCGGGCATATTTCCCTGTTGAATATACCTCACCGTGGAAACAGATCGCTCTACGATCGGGAGGGAGGTAAGGCTGGTTTTCCAGACCAAACCGCCAATAAAAAGTAGAAGCAGGACCGATAAAATAATTTTTCCATAGGTACGTATTTTCTTTTTGATATCGGTTGTATAAAACACATATATCACCCACAACACAAGGGCGATAACAACAGCAGCAATTCCCCCTCTACTTGCCGTTAATATAAGTGCGATTGATAATAAGCCCACTCCAATCCAACACATTATTCTTTTCCACGCAAAACGTGGAAGATGCACTAAGCCGAGCAATATAACCAGATTCATTCCCAAGTATGCCGCCGTGTGATTACTATGACCGATGGTTCCAAATGCTCTTTCAAGCGGATCTTGTGTCCAGTAAAAAATATTAACCAATACATCAAAATATTGCAGCACCCCGTAAAGAGCAATAAGCAACGCCGTTGCGATCGATACTGCGAGCACATTCATTATTTTTCGTCGCGTATTTATTTCATTAAATACGATATACATCCATAATAAAAGATTACTCACCGTAATAAGCCCCACAAAACGTCCGTAAATACCAAGCAGACTGGTCCATACATTCACTGTAACAATCGTATTCAAAACTGAGACAAGACCATACGCTATAACGAAAAAGAACACGGGAGACCAGCGAAACGGTGTTTTTTTATATAACAGAAAACGCACGGCCCATAAGAAAACAATCAGAAGTGTAACGACACGGAACACATAAAGTTTGGGAGTTGTAAATACCGAAGCAACCTGTGGCAGGAATACCACCGGAATTAAAAAAACCGAGAGGTATATAAGCCACTCGATAAGCGTTGATATACTGTTTGCTATTTTGGTTTTCATAATCAATATATTAATAAGCACCTTTCCCCGTAATAACCGCCCCGATTGTTTTGAAAATAATAACCAGATCGAGTAACAGGGATTGATTTTGTATATAGTAAAAATCGTATTCTATATTCTCATGAAGCGGCAGATCTTTTCTACCCAAAATTTGCCACAAGCCGGTTAATCCGGGTTTTACTTCAAGTCGCTTGCGTTGCCATTTTGAATATCCCTTTACAATAAACGGCATTTCCGGACGAGGTCCCACCAATGACATATCACCTTTTATAATATTTATTAATTGCGGTAATTCATCAAGGCTGGTCTTACGCAAAAAAGAACCAACGGCCGTTACTCTATCATCATTATTTTTTTTCGGCGCTTTTGCATATAAATCGGCATCTTGTTTCATTGTTCTAAATTTGTACATCATAAATGTAGTACCGTTCTTCCCCACACGTTTTTGCTTCAAAAGAGCCTTTCCCGGAGAATCAATTCGTATAGCAACAACGATAAAAAGCCACAACGGCGACAGAATAATCAGTCCAAAAAACGATACTATGATGTCCATCACTCTCTTTACCAAGCGGTACCACCACAATCCTTTTTTCGGCCGAATATCGATTGTCGGAATTCCTTCAATTTGCTGTATATCAATTTTCCCGGCCAAAATTTCGTACAAACTGGAAACAAGCTTAAATTGAACGTTCAAGTGTTCACCATCCACCATTAACTCCAATATGGCTTCGTATGACAACGTCGGATCGGCAACATAAATGACATCAATATTATGGAGTGTACTTTGCTTAACCACATCCTTGATCCCGCCAAGTACCGGCACACCCGCCTTCTCCTGATTCACCTTATCATCGATAAAACCAACAATGCGATACCCAAAATCATAATATTTTTCTATTTGTTCAGCTAATTTCCTTCCCGGCTTCCCGGCTCCCACAATTAAAATCGACGTCACTCCTTTTCCACGTTTAATAAACCATAGTCGAATCATGCGTACCATAATTCGCCCCATATTAAGAAATACTATTCCGGAAAGAATAAAGATAACAACAAAGCCCCGAGAATAATCGTACTTATATAAAAAAGAGCCGGCCATGAGCAATACCGCCGTCATTAATATCGCTTTTGTAACGGTATACAATTCACTTACGCTATTAATACGGATTTTCTGTTCATATAGACCAAAAAAATAAAAAACCACAATCATAATCAAGAATGAAACCGGCATAGCCGAAACATATATTTCAAGCGGCTGTATCCCCTGCCCAAGAGCATTCCGCATACCATACGCACATAAAAAAGAGAGCGAAAAAAATATCAAATCGGCAGTAATCAGAGCCAAGAAGGCGTAACGCTTTTGATTAATAAATCTGAGGAAGTTTTGCATAAATATATAAACTTTTTGCTTTATAATAATCGTACCTGCTATTTGTTTTACGAATAAACCACCGTCGCATTTCAAGACGGGATACGCGCCGCCGTTTCATAATAATTCTCCGTTTTTTAAATGCTGCGGGAATTTGCTTTATATAAGTAAAAAAACCACCAATCCAGCCTTCCAGCAAAAAACTCTTTTTTATAAAACGCTTTTTTAAAATAATGAAAAAATCATGCATCACCGTAAGAAAAAATTCATTTTTAATAGTCATCAGTCGTTCATTTTTTATAAAAGCACGACGTTCACGCCGCCTGTTATCCTTCAGCGTCGATTGCTTCATCGTATCGGTACAATGATACGAAACCATAGCCGGCATAAAATACACTTTCCATCCAAAAAGATTCATTCGCCAACATATATCTACATCTTCGAGATATAAAAAGAAATCCTCATCAAAATATTCATCATTAATGCGCACATCTTCCAGTACGCTTTTTCGATACATGCAACATATATTGCGCACACTAAAAATTTGCTCGCTTTTTTCGAATTGTCCGTCATCACGCACTCCGCGAGCACTTAACACTTCGCGATCAACAACGGAAAAAACACCAACCGTATCAAAAATCGCCGTCTTGCCCGATTGATTAAAATCGTATCGATAAATTTTACCGCATAACGCGCCGATTTTATGGTCGTGCTCCATTTTTTTATAGGCTTTTTCCAAGTAATCTTTTTCCAGTATTATGTCCGGATTCATAATCACAATATATTTCCCCGATGCATACTTAACCCCCTGATTCAAAGCAACTGCCATACCAACATTCTTCATGTTGCGTACCGTACTCACCCATCGATAACTTCGTTGAATGAGTGATATACTCCCGTCAAAAGACCCGTTATTAATAAAAATGACCTCAACATTTTGAGGAGAATAAAATGTTTGATGCTGAATCGATTTAAAGCAGGCATCAAGATATTTTTTTGATTTATACCCTACGATAATAATTGATATCTTCGGGTAAGAATTTTCCATATAGCCATTATTAACTGGTATTATCTTAACATAAACTAGATTTTGTTTCAGCAGTTTGCTACTATCTGCGTGCTTAGTAAACAACGCCGCACATGAGTAAACATTTTTTCACCTCTGAATCGGTAACCAGCGGTCACCCCGATAAGCTTGCGGATCAAATTTCCGACGCTATTTTAGATTCCATTTTAACGCACGATCCATATGGTCGAGTCGCCTGTGAAACATTGGTGACAACCGGTCTTATTTTTGTCGCGGGAGAAATTTCAACCGATTGCTATGTGGATATCCCCTCAATTGCACGGAGTGTAGCTAAAGAAATCGGGTATACAAGGGCGAAATACGGTTTTGATTACGAAACCTGTTCAGTTATCACCTCGATACAAGAACAAAGTCCCGATATAGCTCTTGGTGTAAATAAAAAACACATTGTCGACGAACATCTCGGTGCCGGCGATCAAGGTATTATGTTCGGATACGCGTGCAATGAAACAAAAGAATTAATGCCTCTTCCAATATCATTGGCGCATAAATTAGCCATGAAACTTGAAGAAGTACGAACAAAAAAGATAATCCCATATTTACGACCGGACGGCAAGACACAAGTGACCGTTGAATATAAAGACGATAAACCGCAACGAATCGACCAAATTGTTGTTTCAACACAACATAATCCCAATATAGACAAAAAAGACATAGAACAAGACATTAAAAAACATGTGATAAACGATATATGCGGCGATCTGGTTGATGATAAAACAACCTATTACATCAACCCAACCGGATTATTTGTTGTTGGCGGCCCTATGGGAGATACCGGTCTCACCGGACGCAAAGTCATCGTTGATACATACGGCGGCTATGCGGCACACGGTGGAGGATGCTTCTCGGGCAAAGATCCGACAAAAGTTGATAGAAGTGCAAGTTATATGGCGCGTTATATTGCAAAAAATATTGTAGCGGCAAAGCTCGCCGACAGATGTGAAATTCAGCTTTCATACGCTATTGGCGTAACACATCCTTTGTCATTAAAAGTGCAATGTTTCGGTACAGAAAAAATCGATCGTAAAAAAATCGAAGAACTGGTGTGGCTTCATTTTGACCTTACACCGGCCGGGATTATCAGCAGCTTAAATTTATTACGACCAATTTACAAAAAAACAGCGACTTACGGACATTTTGGACGTGAAGACGAGGACTTTACCTGGGAAAAAACAGACAAAGCCGCTGTTCTTTCAAAAGAAGCATTTAAACAATAGTACTATGAACGACACCGAAAAACTGGTTCAACAAGGAAAAAACAATATCGCGCTTGCACAAGAACACATGGGGGCGTTAATGAAACTGCATGATCGATTCAAGCGTGAAAAACCGCTCAAGGGCCTACGTATCGGTATGGCTCTGCATATAACAAAAGAAACCGCCAATTTGGTAAAAACATTGATTGCCGGTGGCGCGGATGTGGCCGTGGCGGGATGCAATCCTCTTTCAACGCAGGATGATGTTGCCGAGGCTATGCGCTCAGAAGGCATTAAAGCGTATGGTTTTAAAGGAGAAAGTTCGGAAGAATACTACGATTTTTTAAATAAAGTACTTGATATAAAGCCACATATTACTATTGATGACGGATGCGATTTGGTAACGGAAATCCACACAAAAAGGACTGATTTAATGAAAGACTGGATTGGTGGGTGCGAAGAAACAACAACCGGAATTGTCAGGCTGCATGCAATGGAAAAAGACGGAGCTTTAAAAGTTCCAATCATTGCAGTAAATGACAACAAGACAAAGCATTTAATGGATAATTACTACGGAACAGGACAATCAACAATTGATGGCATCATACGGGCAACAAATATTTTATTCAGTGGA
>WJKT01000057.1 GCA_014728955.1 Candidatus Peregrinibacteria bacterium | reverse complement strand
TAAGTAAAAGCAAGATTTCCAAATGTAAATTTGGGATATGTTCATACCGGAAAAGTTATTGATACCGTTGACGGTCACCCTATTTTGGCTTTTAAGAAATTTACGGAAAAACCTGATGCCAATACCGCTCGGGAATTTATCGAATCAGGGGATTATTTATGGAATACGGGTATGTATGTATGGCGTATTGACACTATTTTAGAGAAATATAAGCAGCATGTGCCGAAAACCTATGAAAAATTAATGTCTATGAAGCCCGCTATTGGAACAAAGCAGGAAGAAACAATTGTTAAAGAAAAATACAGTCAATGTGAAAAAATATCAATCGACTATGCTGTTATGGAAAAAGTCGATCCTCGGGAAGTACGTATTATACCGGCAGATTTTGGCTGGAGTGATGTGGGAACCTGGGAATCTATACATGACGAATTAACCACAAACAAAAACGAAAATATGATTCAGGCAAATCATCTGGGAATAGAAACGAAAGGATCACTTATTAAGTCGGATAATCCAAACAAAAAAATTGCAACCATAGGCCTGGACAATATGGTTATTGTAGACACACCGGATGCACTTTTGGTGTGCCCAAAAGATAGAAGCCAAGATGTTAAGAAAATTGTCAAGCGTCTCGCCGACGAAAAAGAGTATTTATAGCTTTCCAAATAGGATAATTTACCGTATAGTATGTGCGCATTACTATGTAAACGATATGAATCACGAACAAGCGCACCCCGTTAAAGTTAAACTAAAGCCGTGGGGCAAAGAAATTTGGTTTGCACAAAACGATCACTATGCGGGGAAAATCTTGGAAATTAAGAAAGGACATCGGTATTCTCTCCAATATCATGAAGAAAAGGAGGAAACACAATATGTCTATTCCGGTAAGATAAAAATGATATACGGTAACGACAAAGAAAAACTTCGGGAAGTCGTCTTGCATCCCGGCGATAAATTTGATGTTCGCCCTTATACCATTCATAGAGCTCATGCTCTTGAGGATGCGGAAATTTTCGAAGTATCAACACCTCATTTAACCGATGTGGTAAAACTGCATGATGATTATGGCAGAAGCGGCAAAGGAAACAACGAAGACCTTGATACGCAGTTACATCAAAAAAACATATAACTATTCTTTTATATAGCTAAACCCTCTGTTCATGAAAGGAAAATTACTTGGTAAAGTCGGTATTATTCTACTTGCAGCCTTAGTACTGGGAGTTATTGATTTACCACCTGAAACGAAAGCTCCCTATGTTCAATGGGCGCCGGATTACATTAAAGAACAAAAAGTACATCTTGGCCTCGATTTGCAAGGAGGTGCGGAACTTGATTATAAAATTGATCTTCGTAAAGTTCCTCAAGAAGATAAAGCCGCAATTGTTGATGGTGTACGAGAAGTCATTAACAGAAGGGTTAACGCTCTTGGCGTTTCGGAACCACATATTTTCGTATCTGAAATAGCGGGAGAAAGCCACATTGTAGTTGACCTTGCGGGAGTTAATGTTGAAGAAGCAAAAGAAACAATCGGAAAAACAATTCAGCTTGAATTTAAAGAACGAAAAGAAACAATTGATCCAAATGAAAAACAAGAAATTGAAAATCGGGCAAATGAAACACTGCAACGAGTAAAAGATGATGAAGATTTTTCCGTTGTAGGAAAGGAAGAAGAACAGGCAAATCCCGAGCAAGTTACCTACAATGAAGTTGATTGGAAATTTAAAGACGAAGTAAACGAATCTCTTGCTGAAAAGTTATTCGAACTTGAACCGGGAGAAGTATATAACGGAACAATAGAAAGTAGCGGCGAATATACAGTTACACCTCAAGGTGAATTTATTGAATTGACCGGACTGAATATTGTAAAGCTCATAGATAAACAGGAAGTTGAACGAACTATTACCGAAGACCGAAAAGTCTTTGTCAGCCATATTCTCATCGCACACAAAGATGGAGAACGTGCGGCTGATACAATAACGCGAACAAAAGAAGAAGCATTTGAACGTGCACAAGAAGTAATGGGAAAAATTGATGCAGGTGAAGATTTCACCATGCTGGCTAATGAGTACACTGATGATCCAAGTAATGGTGATTCAAAAGGAGGTGTGCTCGCCAACCCGGCGGGAACGGGACAATACGCGGAGGCATTTGAGAACGCCGCGTTAGCACTTGAAGAAGAAGGTCAGCTCAGCGATATTGTTGAGACGCCATTCGGCTATCATATTATAAAAGCCGATACCATTAAAGAAACAAAGCAAGAAGAACAAATTAAGTACGCCAAGATATTTTATTCAACCGTTCCGAGCGAATGGAAAGAAACCGGCTTAACCGGCGAACACTTTGTGCATGCGGATGTACAATTCAATCAAGTATATCAACCGTATGTATCTATACAATTTAATAGTGAAGGAAGTGAATTGTTTGCGGAAATAACAGAACAAAACATTAATAAGCCGCTGGCGATTTTTGTTGGAGGAGATCTTATATCCGCACCAACAGTACGCGGAAAAATCAATGGTGGACAAGCACAAATCGAAGGTGATTTCTCAATTGAAGAAGCAACGGAACTGGCACGAGATTTAAACACCGGTGCTATCCCGGCCCCTATTATTCTATCGGGACAATACACTATCGGTTCAAGTCTTGGACAGGATGCTCTCTCAAAAAGTTTGTGGGCCGGTTTATTCGGTCTCTTGCTCCTCGCGATTTATATGATCGCTTACTACAGAGTTCCGGGATTCCTGGCTGTTGTCGCGCTCGGTATCT
>WJKT01000056.1 GCA_014728955.1 Candidatus Peregrinibacteria bacterium | reverse complement strand
CGTCTTGAGAGTCTCAAATGGCTTATAAAAATTAAATATCAAAAAATCCCGACATTATACTTTGTCGATATTTAATTATTCCTGCACGAGAATTAAACGATTTTACAAATACTTTTTAAGCCACTGGCCTGTATATGAGTCTTTAACCTTTGCAACCTCTTCAGGAGTCCCTGTGGCAATAACTTCACCACCTTCATCACCACCATTCGGTCCAAGATCAATAACATAGTCTACAGACTTAATAACATCCAAGTTGTGCTCTATTGTTAATACCGTATTTCCCTTATCAACAAGTTTCTTTAATACTTCGAGCAATTTCTTAACATCGTCAAAATGCAATCCCGTTGTCGGCTCATCAAGCACATAGAATGTTTTTCCGGTAGAACGCTTGCAAAGCTCTGAAGCCAATTTTATTCTTTGCGCTTCACCCCCCGACAGTGTCGTTGCCGATTGACCAAGGTGAATATACCCAAGTCCAACTTCACTCAAGGTCTTCAATTTAGTTTTAACCGACGGAATCGCTTTGAAAAAATCCAACGCCTCGTCAACCGTCATCGCAAGCACATCAGCAATATTTTTACCACGATAGGTGATTTCCAAAGCCTCCTTGTTATATCGCTTACCATTACATACATCGCAGGTCACAAATAAATCAGGAAGGAAGTGCATCTCAATTTTTTTCATACCATCTCCGTTACACGCTTCACAACGTCCACCTTTAACGTTAAAGCTGAATCTTCCGGCTTTATATCCTCGCATACGAGATTCCGGCGTATTGGCAAAAAGATCTCGTATATCGGTAAAGACACCGGTATACGTAGCCGGATTCGAACGAGGTGTTCTCCCGATAGGCGACTGATCTATATTAATTATTTTATCAATATGCTTAATATTTTTGACTTCCCCGTGTCTTCCCGGTCTTGGCTTGGATCCGTTGATTACACGTCCCATTTCTTTTACCAAAATTTCATTAATCAAGGTTGATTTCCCCGAACCAGAAACTCCGGTAATTCCAATAAACATACCTAATGGCAATGCAACATCAATATGTTTCAAATTATGTTCATAGGCATCTTTTATAAAAATTTTCTTTCCATTTCCTTTTCTCCGTTTTTTAGGAACCGCTATCTCTTTTTCTCCCGCAAGATATTGTCCGGTAACAGAATTGGGGTTTTTCATGATTTCATCCGGTGTACCTTGCGCGATAACTTCACCACCGTGTTTTCCCGCTCCCGGCCCGATATCAAGTATATGATCGGCTTTCAGCATCGTATCCACATCATGTTCAACAACAATCACGGTATTTCCCAGATCCCGCAAAGAAACAAGCGTTTTAATGAGCTTATCGTTGTCGTTTTGATGCAAACCGATAGATGGTTCATCAAGAACATATAATACCCCTGAAAGGCGCGATCCTATCTGTGTTGCCAGACGAATACGCTGAGCTTCCCCGCCCGAAAGCGTATTTGCGGCTCTATTAAGGGTTAAATAACTTAATCCAACATTTTCAAGAAACGATAATCTACTGGAAATCTCTTTGAGTATCTGTTTTGCAATTTTTTGCTTCATTTTATTCAACGAAAGATGCTGGAAAAAATGAATCGCTTCTTTAATCGACATATTCGTTATTTCAATAATCGACTTGTCGCCAATCAAAACGGATAGCGCTTCTGCACGCAACCTGTTTCCTTTACACTCGGGACAATCGAGAATACGCATAAACTGTTCAATTTTCTTTCTTATATAGTCTGAATCGGTTTCTCGGTATCGACGCTCTAAATTCGGTATAACACCTTCAAATGTTGTTTTATATTCACCGGAAAAGGCTGATCCCTCTTCATTACGTTTAATGGCAACATTATATTTTTTATCTCCCGTTCCATATAAAATCGTTTGAATAATATCGTCACTTAACTTTCCAACCGGGGTGTCCATTGAAAATTTATGTGCCTTAGCAACTGCTTCCAATATACGGTTATACCATGATAAGTGCGATGTTGTAGCCGACCAGGGCGTTATTGCTCCTTCTGCAAGAGTCAATTTTTTATTTGGCAATACAAGTTCAGGATCTATTTCAAGTTTTGTCCCCAATCCATGACATGTTTTACACGCTCCATGAGGCGAATTAAACGAAAATGTACGAGGAGAAATTTCCGAAATATTAATATTACAAGCATCACAAGCAAATAATTCCGAATACGTCTCCAAGTCGCCCGTCTCCTTATCCATAACCATCATCAATCCCTCTCCATACTTAAGAGCCACTTCAACAGAGTCGGCCAATCGTGTTCTATCCGGATTCGGCACCTCTATTTCTTCTCCCGATGATAACTTTTTTGTTATTTCTTTAAAATTTTTCACTACCAGCCTATCAACTACTATTTCTATCGAATGCTTCTTATTTTCATCCAAATCGGGGATATTTAGAACATTAACCACTTCCCCATCAACACGTACACGTACAAAACCGTCATTTTTGATCTTTTCAAATACTTTCTGGTGTTGTCCTTTCTTATCACGAATAACGGGCGCTAACAGCATTATTTTCTTCCCTTCGGTCATTTCAGCAATAGTATCGACAATTTGCGAAACACTTTGTCTACTTATCGGCTCACCACATTCAGGACAATGAGGATCACCAACTTTTGCATACAAAAGACGTAAAAAGTCATAAAGCTCTGTTACCGTACCAACCGTCGATCGAGGATTTCGCGACGATGTCTTCTGATCAATGGAAATTGCAGGAGACAAGCCTTCTATGGAATCCACCTCGGGTTTTTCCATTAATTGTAAAAATTGCCGAGCATATGTCGACAAACTCTCAACATATCGCCTTTGCCCTTCGGCATAAATAGTATCAAAGGCCAATGAAGATTTTCCCGATCCACTTAATCCGGTCATAACAACCAATTTGTTTTTCGGAATTTCAACGCTCAAATTCTGCAAATTGTGAATTTTCGCTCCTTTAACAACAATTTTATCAATTCCCATCGTATTTTGTTATACTAATTAAACTGGTTCGCACGAAAAAAAGTGCAGCAGTCAAAATATCATAAGAATGCGAACAAATCAAGTTTTCAGTACTTTTTCTTAATAAATTCTACCCCACTGCTTTAAACATTCTTTTTTACGTAATAAATAATTCAATACCACGTAACCACCAAACAAGAATGGAACAATGAGGAAAGACCATCCCATTTCAAGGAAAATATTAAAGACAGCATGTAAAACGCTGGCTACAATAAGCCCTTCCAAGATTTTTTCATCTTTAAACAGTGTTTCTTTTTTAATATGGAAATGTGCATGAAACCACTTTAAAAGCGGATGTCTTTTTGTACGCATTTCTTGCTTTAATTCCTGATTGGCAAAATGAGCGACCCCGTAATAATAACCGAAAATACCGGAAAACATGACATGAGCAAATGTCGAAAAT
>WJKT01000055.1 GCA_014728955.1 Candidatus Peregrinibacteria bacterium | reverse complement strand
GTTTTACTTCTACAAAATCGGCAAAATCTTTAATATCAAAGTCTCTCCCTATGTTAACATTTGCCCAGTCTTCTCCCTGTTTATTTGCACCTGTTACAAAATTTTTCATAGTCTTGATTGATTGGTCGGCGATAAACGATATGGTATCCAGTGGTTTTCCGTCATTTGCTACGGGAGAAATAAAGCCTTCAATTAAATCGTACTTCTTGAGTTCTTCTTTTGTGGCCGGACGAACTCTGGTTTGAAAATACGTTTCAACTTTATGTTCGTTAATGGAGAAGTCTCCGCGAATTACAATGCCGACCGGCCCCTTGCCTTCGATCATATATACGACGGTTTTAAGGACGCGCCAGTCGTCGCATTGGTGTGCACGTGCATTCTCTTTTACCGTTTTGCCACGGTCTACGGTCACTTTTTTCAGCTCTTTTTCTGGTTCGTCTGATGAAGGGCTATCATATTTTCCTTCAGCAACTTCAAGATTTTGGGCGAAGTTACATGCGGGGCATAAGATCATTGTGTCTTCTCCCGCCTCGGTTTTAATGGAAAACTCATGTGAATATTTATCGGTAAAAGCTCCTCCGGAAGCTTGCAATACGTAAGCTTCCATGCCGCATCTGCTGTAAACATTCAAGTATGCTTCCATCACTTTTTTGTAATATGTATCGAGATCTTCTTCGCTTGTATGAAAACTGTACATGTCTTTCATGCCGAATTCGCGCCCGCGAAGCAGACCGGATTTTGCTCGTGGTTCATTTCTGAATTTGGTTTGTAATTGATAAACACAAAGTGGTAAATCTTTATAACTTTGAATTTGTCTTGTAGCAAGGGGAGTAACGGTTTCTTCGTGACTCGGCCCGAAAACGAATTCTTTTTCTCCTGTTGATGTTCGATATAAAATATCGTCCATGGTTTTATCCCGACCGGTTTGTTGCCATAATTCAAGAGGGTGTAGTGCCGGCATCAATAGTTCCTGACCGCCAACGGCATTCATTTCTTCGCGTATTATCGTATTAATCTTTTGTAGGACTCGCATGCCCAAAGGTAAAAACGAGTATATTCCTGAAGAAAGCTTATCAATAAAGCCACCTTTGGTAAGGAGCTCTGCATTGATGCTGTTTGCATCATGAGGAGTTTCGTGTTTTGTTTTTCCGAAAATAGTGCTGTAGCGCATAAAAATCAATTAAGTTCTTGAAGAGGGAAGTGGTTTATCACTTTTTTCTTTGTGTTTTCTTTCTTCCATTTTTTTAGTGAGCTTTTCCCACCAGTCTTTGTGTTTTTGGTACCAATCAAACGTTTTGGCTATACCTTCTTCAAATGTAACCGTTGGATTCCATCCCAATTCTTTTTCAATTTTTGAAGCGTCGATAGCGTATCGTCTGTCGTGAGCAAGTCGGTCATCGACAAACATGATAAGGTCCTCACTTTTTCCCAAAAACTTAAGTAATATTTTTGTTATTTCGAGATTGGTTTTTTCGTTGTCACCCCCGACATTATATACTTCTCCCGGTTTTCCTTTCGAAAGAATTGTGTCGATAGCGCGGCAGTGATCGATAACATACAGCCAGTCTCTTACATTTTTCCCGTCACCGTAAAGCGGTACTTTTTCTCCCTTGGTAATCAATCTGAAAAAATAAGGAATAAGCTTTTCAGGGAATTGATACGGCCCGTAATTATTAGAGCAACGGCTAATGGTAACGGGTAGTTTATAGGTTTCGTAATACGATTGTACCAACAAATCGGCAGCCGCTTTAGAGGCGGCGTACGGACAATTTGGGGCAAGAGGCGTTTTTTCGGTGAATTTATCGGTCGTTTCGGTGCCCAAATCCCCATAGACTTCATCGGTTGAAATTTGATGGTAGCGTGAAACACCATGTTTACGAGCTGCTTCAAGCAATGTTTGTGTTCCGATAATATTGGTCATAACAAAAATGCTTGGTGAAGCAATGCTGCGATCAACGTGTGTTTCAGCGGCAAAATTAACGACAATATCAAATTTTTCCCTTTCAAAAAGGCTGTTAACCATTTTTACATCGGCTATATCTCCCTGCAAAAACCAATATTTTTCATTATCTTCCAGATCTTTCAAGTTATCTAAGTTACCGGCATAGGTAAGGCGATCAAGCACCATAACCTGATCTTCTGGATGCTGCTTTAGGTAGTAATGGGTGAAGTTTGAGCCGATAAAACCTGCTCCACCAGTTATTAAAACTTTTTTCATGAACGTATTTCTTTTATAAAATGATCAAAATTTCTTATATAGTCGTCACTATCATAATTGGTTGACGAGATCGCCAATAAAATAGCATTTTCTGAAAAGTTTGTGAATTCATGCCATACCATACTGTCAACACGCACAGCATCACCCCGGGTGGTTAAATCACGCGTGGTCCATGTTTTTCCATCATGGAGTTTAATCTGCATGGTGCCTTGAAGGCATACAAAAAACTCATGCTCGATACGATGAGCATGTCCTCCGCGACTATCTTCTATATCAAACGCATAGTATACCCGCTTCGGCGCCCATGAAATATATTCTTTGAGCTCGATGGGCGTGAGAGAGCCTCGTTTATCGGTAAATACGGGTAATGTATGAAAGGAGAAAGGGGCCATAAGGTAACAATCTAAAGGGTTCGAATTTTCTTTTCTTGTTTGTAAATATCTAATATATCTCCTTCCTGTACGTCGATCTTTCTTGAAATTTTAATGCCGCATTCGTTCCCTTCTTTTATCTCTTTTACTTTTTCATCAACTTTTCGAAGTGATTCTATCTCGAATTCTCCAACAACTTCGTCATCACGTACTATGCGGGCTTGTGCTTTATTTTCGACTCTTCCATTTGTTACTTTGCAGCCGATAATCATTTGTTTCTTTCCTGAATAGAAAATCTTTTTAACGGACACTTTTCCCAAATCAACATCAATGATTTCCGGTTCCAGTAGGCCCGAAAGGAGCTTTTTGATATCATCGGTCAACTTATAAATAATTTTGTATTGCAGTATTTCAACTTGTTCTCGTTCTGCTGTGCTATCGACTTGTGAAGGGACATTTACATGAAAACCTACCACCAAGCCGCCACTGGCCGATGCCATCATGACATCGCTTTCATTCACATTCCCGACTCCGGAATGAATAATTTTAATAGCAACTTCCTTATCTTTAATTTTGTTCAGTGATTGATTGATTGCTTCAAGCGATCCTTTGGTGTCTGCTTTGAGAACAATCTTTAATGTTTTTAATTTACCGCTGGCAATACGGGCAATGATATCTTTTCCCGGAGCAATACCTTGTTTTTTTGCTTTGTTGTGAAGAGCTTCAAGCTGTGTAGCTCGTGTGCGTGCCGTTTTTTCATCTTTTACCACTTGGAGAATGTCCCCACTTTGCGGCGTTTTTGATAAGCCGGCAATAAGTACCGGTGTGGCCGGTCTCGCTTTTTTCATATTCTTGCCGGTGTGATCTTTCATTACTTTAATACGACCGTAACTTGTTCCAACAACTACATTATCCATAATTTCCAGTGTGCCGGTATTAATTAAGACCGTAGCGATTGGGCCGAGATTTTTATCCAAATGTGATTCAATAACGGTAGCAACGGCATCTCTGTTTGGGTTTGCTTTCAAATCTTCCATTTCGGCGGTTAGCAATATCATATCCAGTAGCGTATCCATTCCTTCGCCCGTTATTGCCGAAACAGGAGTCATAATGGTCTTTCCGCCCCAATCTTCAGCTTGTAGTCCATGTTCGGCAAGCTCACCTTTTACTTTATCCGGAGCCGCATTTGGTTTATCAATTTTATTAATGGCAACAATAATGGGGATACCCGCATCTTGTGCGTGATTTATAGCTTCTATAGTTTGTGGTTTAACGCCTTCGTCAGCGGCAACAACTAAAATAGCGATATCAGTAGCTTTTGCGCCGCGAGCCCTCATAGCGGTAAACGCTGCATGGCCCGGTGTATCTAAAAAGGTTATTTTCTTTCCGTTTTTTTCAACCTGATATGCGCCTATATGCTGAGTGATTCCTCCCGCCTCGGTATCAATAACATTAGCGCTGCGGATATAATCAAGAATTTTCGTTTTTCCGTGATCAACATGTCCCATTACACTAATAATAGGGGGTCTTGGGGAAAGATCATCTTTGTCATCTTCTTTAAGGAGTGCCTCAAGATCACCTTCAAACAGGTCTTCCAGTGCTGCTTCGTCGCGTTTTCTTTTAATCTTTATACCAAGATCTTCCGCAATAATAGCGGCAGTATCATAATCAATTTGCTGATTGATATTTGCTAAAATACCGTTTTTCATCAATTCTCCGATAACTTTTGCCGGGTTGCTCCCGGTTTTTTCGGCAAATTCTTTTACCGAAATGACCGTTGGTATAAGAATTGTTTTTTTTGATCCGGGCTTTTTTGTCGATGGTTTTTCTTCCTCTTCCGTAGTGTTCTTATCTTTTGATGAATTTTTTCCCGCAGTTCGTTTTCGCTGCTTTTTAATAATTTCTTTATCCAATTCCTTATCATAGAGTTCTTCATAAATTTGGACAGTATCTTTATTATTATTTTTTGTATGAAGTCCGCGTAATTCTTCAAGAACAAGCTCAGCTACCTCGTCATCAATAGTTCGAGCCTTTGGTTTTACCTCAAAGCCAAGCTTATTAATCTCTTCTTTGAGCTTTTTTGAGGTGATATCGAGTTGTTTAGCTAGATCAGCTATTTTTTGTGACATACAAAAAAAGGTACGATTTTTTTAAGCGTGCTTAAGTGTAGGTAATAATGTGGAAAAAGTAAAGGACTATGTGATCAGCGGAGGTTTTGAATCTTCTCCGGTACTAAGAGCCTCTACATGCGATAATTTGTCTGAAAACCGTTGCATCTTCTTTTCAGAGCGCTCGTAACTGTTACGAGCATGACCCAAATGTTTTCCCACAAGGGTGAATTCATCACCGAATTTCCCAAAATCTCCACGAAGTCGTGAGAGGGAAGTAAGTATAGCACTTGCCTGTTTTTCAATTTGAAATCCACGTAACCCGATAAGAATGGTTTGCAGATAAATATAAAATGTATTGGGAGAAACGGGAATAACTTTTTGATCAAAGGCATAGGCGCTTAAATTGCGTTCATTTTTTTGTTCTTTAACTATCATTTCATAATAAATATTTTCGGCAGGAACATACATAAGAGCAAAATCAAGTGTTTTCTCGTCAGGCAGTATGTATTTGGTGGCAATTTCATCAATACGTTTTTTAACATCATTGATAAATGATTTTCTGTGTTTCAGTCGAACCTCTTCCTCTTTTTCTGCATACATTTTTTTGTAGTTTTCCAGCGGAAATTTTGAATCAACCGGGATAATATGATCTCTTAAATGAATAACCGCATCAACCGTATCACCGGTTTTAAAGCTGTATTGCATTGTATAGTGCTCTTGCGGAAGAATTTGAGCGAGTAAATCATGTAAAAACAATTCTCCTAGCCCACCGCGCAATTTAGGCGCTTTTAATAGTTCCTGTAATCCTGAAATATCTTTTCCTATATCATAAATTCGTTTATTACCTTCTTCGATCTTTGACAATCTGCTATTAACTGTATTAACCACTTTTGCAGCCGTATCAAGACGTTCGCCGACGGAACGATGCTGTCTTTCGAGCATCGACGTATTTTCTTTTAATCGTTCGTTAACTTGTGTGGTTACCGAATTGAGTTGTTTAAGAACGTTGTCGGTTACATTATTTAAATTAAGTGTCATATTTTGCGTCAAGTCATCAAGACGTTGATGCAAATGTGTCGAATCGGTTGTCTTTTTTAATTGTTTTTGAAAATAATAAAAGGTGCCGATAAGGCCGAGTGCCAATAAAACGATCGTGACAATAAAGAGTGTTTCCATAAGTAATGATTAACAGGATTATATACTACGTGAAAAAAAAGTTTTTTTATAGTTGACCTGTAAAAAAAATGATGGTACAATATATGTGTAACAAAGATAAAAAATAAAAGAACTTTGAAAACTAGCGGTTTATTTCTGGGGAGAGACGGGATCTTAACTCGTCCTTCGTTTTAAGATTCCATTTCTCCCCAAAGAATGCGAAACCTTTTTTGCATCTCTCTTCTGTCATTGTTGATACTCGTTTCTGACGGTGACTTTCCTTCGGGTTTGTTGTCTTCAGGTGGTATATGTTTTGCTTTTGCAACTCATGTATCTAGGTATTGACGTTTTTGACACTAGATAGAAATCAGTTGATACCCTAATGCCTTCTCCTTGTGAGAATATTGCATTTTGGTACCAACAGGATTTCGCTGACTTTGTCAGTGAGGTGCGTTGGTTTTTTACCTCTTTGGGGAGTTTTTTTATGGCTTATTGCGCTTTATTGCAAATAAGCCTGTATTCGCAAAACCTACATGGAAAGCCGGGCGTTGCTTCAAAGTCCGAATGAGTTAGTTCGTGTGCTTGCGTAATTATTTCATTGCGTGATTTTTCGAGTTGCTCGTTGGTACGGCTTGTTGATTTTTTCTCGCCGCTTTCCAAAAAATAGAGACTGAGTTTAGATACAGGTATTTGATACACTTCTTTGCACGCAAGTGCATATAATGATAACTGAAGGTCTTTATCGATATTGGATGACTTTTTGGATTTACCTGTTTTATAGTCAATAACCTCATAGGTTCCGTCTTTTAGAAGATCAATTCTGTCAATTCGTCCGGAAATAGTATGATTATTTGCTTTTAAATAAAAACTTTTTTCGATAAAGGCGGGAAGAATCCATGGTGTAGAGTTTTTTTCATAATACTGTTTGAGAATTTCCCACCCCTTTTTTTTACGGGTATTGTGGTGGGCTTTACTGTCATATCCATGCGGGATCCAGTTTTGTTCATAGAATGCTTTACATTGTTCTAACGAGATATCGTTGTTTTTCAGCACATGGTGATATATATCTTTAAGGGTGTTATGAATGGACGTTCCAAAATTGGCTGCATGAGCAGTAGGTGTGGGGATTTGATAAATATAGCGAAACTTATATTTAAGAGGGCATCGTGCAAAAGTATCCAGTTTGCTGTAACTAAGGGTCTTGGGAGTATGTGTGATATCGGATTTTTTATCGATTGAAGGAGAAGTGTTGGATTTTGCATGAGCTTCCTCCTCAGGAGAGGATTCTTGTGTTTCATGAGTGGTTGTTGTTGAGGCGTTGGATGCCGTTATCTCCTCGATAAACGGAGACGGCTTCCATTGTTTTGTTCCTTGGTAGCGTTGACTGTGTGTCAAGTAAAGCTTTTCTTTTGCTCGTGTACATGCGACGTAGCACAGCCGTCTTTCTTCACGAAGGTGTACGTTTCCTTCCGGAATAGCTTCGCCGACCAGTGCGTCGGGTATTTCAATAGGATCGCGTCTGTTACGACCCGGGAAACGTTGTTTAACTAAAGAAGGAACAAAAACGATCGGAAATTGAAGCCCTTTTGCGGCATGAACCGACAATATCTGTACGGCATCCTGTGTAATATTGGTGAGAGAGTTGTCCAATGTCGCCCCCGCTTCGTCGAGCAGTGTCAAGTACTCCAAAAAGGCAAGAAGAGAGGTATCGCTGTGTGATTGTTCATATTCCTTGATGAGCTGTAAAAATGCAGCTATAGAAACAATTTTTTCTTCGTTTTCTACACTCTGGTTATCTTGTAGGTATTGTATGTAACGGGATTGGTTGATAAATTCGCCGAGAATACGTGATACACGATTATATTTACTGAACGCTATAACAGAGCCGAGCAGATGAGCTGATTTTGAAAAATAATCATCTTCTTTAACATGTGAATAGAGGGATTGATGATTTGATTTTGCTTTATTGATAAGGAAGAGAATCTTTTCCATATCGTAATCAAACATCGGCAATTTTAGAATTCTAAACAGCGCCAAATCATCTGTTGGATTTGTTAAAAAGCGCAGTACGGCAATCATATCTTTTATTTCCGGGAGCTGCGAAAGAGCCTGTTTGTTGCGTACCTGAAAAGGAATATGCCGTGCTTTGCATTCTTCAATAAAAGGGGTTGCAAGAGCATGACTGCGAACCAAAATGGCACATTCATTAAAGTCACGGTGTTTAGCTTCTTCCATAATACGTTCTATAATAAATTCGGTCTCCTGTTGATAATGTGGGAATTCGTGTATTTCAACCGGCACGGACTCTTGTGACTG
>WJKT01000054.1 GCA_014728955.1 Candidatus Peregrinibacteria bacterium | reverse complement strand
TCCTCAAACAGGTCAAGCGGACAGAAGTGAAATGAGCGATAAAATTACACATACCGTTGAAAGCGGTGAAACGCTTTCAGTGATTGCTGAAAATTATGGACTAAAGACATCAACATTAATGTGGGAAAATGATATGGGGAAATCGAGTGTATTAAAAGTCGGACAAGAATTGGTTATACCACCGGTTGACGGTGTGTCGCATAAAGTGAAGAGTGGTCAAACAGTAGATAAGATTGCTGCACTTTACGATATTGAATCTGACACTATTATTAAGCAAAATGGCTTGGAAGGACAAAGTCTCTCTGCCGGTGATTCGGTTTTTGTGCCGGGCGGAGAACAATTGGCACCTCCAGCTCCGGTCGTTACTACGCCGCAATATCGTGATGAATCGGTTGTAAGAACAACAACTACAACACGTGTTGCGTTGCAAGATACAACAGCGACACCTGCTGTAGGTAAATCAATTATTTATCCGACACGAGGAAGTATTACACAAGGATATTATTCATATCACCGCGCTGTAGATATCGCGGATCGCAGCAAGCCTCCCGTATGGTCTGCTGCAGCGGGAACCGTTGTAAAAGCATCATCCGGAACATGGGGTGGTGGTTATGGAAACCATGTTATTGTCGATCATGGAAATGGTATGCAAACGTTGTATGCGCATCTTGATTATTTAACGGTTTCAAACGGACAATATGTGACTCAAGGTGAAGTTATCGGAAGAATGGGTAATACCGGACGAGTATATGGAGTAACCGGTATTCACTTGCATTTTGAGGTTCGTGTTAACGGTGTGAAACAAGTTCCTTCATACTATTGGTAAGAAGAATTACACGTTGACTTGAGCGATTTCATAACCTAAGATTTCTTGTGGGTTTATTCCCCATGCCATGACAATACTCAAGAAGATAATAAAATGGATTTGGTATTTTCCACGTTTTGTCGTGTGCTCTCTCATAAAACTGTATCAAAAAACTCTTTCTCCCGATCATGGCCCGCTGAGAAAATTGTTTCCTCATGGCTACTGTAAGTTTCATCCGACATGCTCGCAATATACATGTGAAGCGGTCCGAGAATATGGTGTGGTCAGGGGGCTGTTAAAAGGTGGATGGAGGGTTCTGCGATGCAATCCGTGGAGTGAGGGCGGTTTTGATCCTGTAAAGCCTAAACGTCATGAATAAAGACAAGCAACAAAAACATCATCCTGTTAGACGTGCGCTCATTAGTGTCACTAATAAAGACGGGCTGGTTCCTTTTGCAAAAAAATTGCAAGAAATGGGGGTTGAAATTATTTCAACCGGTGGAACGGCAGCATTGCTCAAGCGAAATAAAGTGAAGGTGATTGATATTGCCTCATATACTGCTTTTCCTGAAATGATGAATGGACGAGTTAAAACATTGCACCCAAAAGTGTACGGAGGGATTTTAGCTCTTCGTGATAATGAAAAACATATGGAAGAAGTGGTTGAAAATGATATTAAGTTGATTGATATGGTTGTCGTGAATTTATATAAATTTGAAGACACTGTAAGTAAAGAAGGAGCATCCGAAGAAGAAATTATCGAACAAATTGATATAGGCGGCCCGACACTGATCCGTGCGGCGGCTAAAAACTTTGGATATACCACAGTAGTGGTTGATCCGTTGGATTATCAGGAAATAGCAAATCATCTTGAATCGCAAGGGTATGTCGATGATGCAATGAGAAAAAAGCTTGCATTAAAGGCGTTTGACATGACATGCAATTACGATCAGGCCATTAGTAATTATTTTAGACAGCAATTGGGAGAAGCTGAATTGCTCGATTTGCATTATGTGAAACAAATGAGTTTACGCTATGGCGAAAATCCTCATCAGAAAGCGGTATTTTTCCGTAATCCGGACAATTATCAGCCAAATGTTACCAATGCTGAAATTCTTCAGGGCAAGCAATTGTCATATAATAACATTATTGATACCGATGCGGCATTGGAGTTGGTAAAAGATTTTGAACTTCCAGTGGTAAATATTGTAAAACATACAAACCCATGTGGCGTTGCTTCTTCGCCAAAAATTGAAGATGCATTTGAAAAAGCTCACAAGGTTGACCCTATGTCTGCGTTTGGATGTGTTATCGCTATGAATCGAACCTGTAACGAGAAGATAGCTGATTATATTAAGAAAAATAAGATGTTTGTGGAGATTATTGTTGCGCCTAAATTTACAAAAGGTGCACGTAAAAAATTATCAAAACGAAAAAATTTACGCTTACTTGAAACCGGAAAATTATATCGTGATCCGGAAAAAATTGATATTAAAAAAGTAGCCGGTGGGATGTTGATTCAACATGCCGATACGCGAAAAGTATTAAAGCGAGATCTTAAGGTGGTAAGTAAGAAAAAACCTACCAAAAAGCAAATGCTTGATATGCTTTTTGCACGAAATGTGGTGAAACACGTGAAATCTAACTCGGTTGTATTTGTGAAAAATTTGGTAACAACCGGTATTGGTGCTGGACAAATGTCTCGTGTTGATGCCGTTACCATTGCAAGCAGAAAAGGTGGTGACCGGGTTAAAGGATCGGTTATGGCATCCGATGCGTTTTTCCCGTTCCCCGATGGTGTTGAACAGGCGCATAAAGCAGGTATTAAAGCTATTATTCAGCCAGGAGGATCTATCCGTGACGATCAGGTGATAAAACGAGTGGACGAGCTTGGTATGTCGATGGTATTTACCGGAATTAGATCATTTAAGCACTAGTATATGGGCTATGGTGAAGCACTATTCTTGGGTCTTCTACAGGGAATAACCGAATTTCTTCCCGTTTCTTCTTCAGGCCATTTGGTGCTGGGAGAGTCATTGATTGGGCTTGAAGTTGAAGCCTTAAAGAGCTTTGATGTGGTTGTTCATTTGGGAACATTTGCAGCGATTATTATTTATTTCTGGAAGGATATTGTCGGCCTGTTTAAAGGGTTCTTTTCGTATATGGGGTTGGCTAAAAAAACTTCCGATAACAAGGAATACAGACATTTGATTGGGTATATTGTGATTGGGACCATTCCGGCTGTTGTCGTTGGGTTGTTTTTGGAAGAGGCAATAGATTTTCTTTTTAGGAGTACATTATATGTTGGACTATGGATGATTATTGTTGCTGAAATATTTATATTGGCTGAATGGACATCAAAAAAATTCAAAAAAGAAAAAAGATTAGATTGGAAGAAATCTGTACTTATTGGTGTGGCTCAAGCTGCAGCATTAATTCCTGGAGTTTCTCGATCGGGATCTACCATTGCGGCCGGACTTTTTCAGGGTATTTCTCGAGAAAAAGCGGCCAGGTTTTCATTTTTATTAGCATTGCCTGCTATTTTTGGTGCCGGATTATTAACAGGTATAAAAGAATTTCGTGCAGGGGGTGGGCTTGATGTTGCATTCGTACCATTGATTATCGGTTTTGTTGCTTCGGCAGTTGCAGGATTTGTTGCCGTATATTTTTTAATGAAATTCCTAAAGAAACACTCGCTCAACATTTTTACGTATTATTTGTTTGCAATTGGTACGGTAAGTATTCTTGTCTCATTTCTCTAGGTTAGCCTGGATGGCATGCGTAAAGAAAAGCTTGCTATATAGAGGGGGATTTGGTAATCTTCCCGTGCTTTTTTATTACTTTTGCTCTCGCTGAAAAATGACGAGGGCTTCACTAACCCGATTAAGTATGCCTTCAACAAAGGAGAATGAAGCTGCTACAGCTGAGGAACAAGTGAAATATGAGCTTATGCTTATATTAAAACCCGATCTTTCTCAGGATGATATTGATAAGCAGCTGAAAGAAATCAAAGGACTCATCAAAGATGCGACCGGAGAAATTTACCATGAAGATCTTTGGGATGTTCGTGATCTTGCTTTTACCATAAAAAAATATGATAAAGGTTATTATGTGATTTATTATTTTACGCTTTCGGATTCACAGAAAATAGCTGAAATGGAAGAAGAATTATTGCTTAACAATGTTGTTTTACGGCACTTGATAGTAAAAAGTCCGAAACATTATGAAATGAAAAAGTTATCGGAACTTGAATTAAAAGAAGGGGACAGAAGAACGCATCGTGTTGAAAAAGAAGCAAGTCCGAAGAAACAATCTTCATCGTCGAAAACGTCTTCAAAGAAAGCAAAAAAAGAGACTGATTCGAAGCCCGAGAAGAAACCTGAAAAGAAATCTGAAGAAAAACCGCAAGAAAAAGAGAAACCGGCTAAAAAGGAGGAAGCTAAGAAAGAAGAAACCGTAAAAGAAGAGAAAAAAGAAGAGAAGAAAGACAAGGAAAAAGCAATGGATATTTCGGATCTTGATTCTGAATTGGAAAGCATATTGGATGATCCGGATATCAATATCAAAATTTAATTCTTATCGATTAACTATTTATCATTATGGCTCGTAATAAATATAATAAAACATGTGAATTCTGTGACGCGAAGGCTGATTATATTGATTATAAAAATATCAAGACGCTTGTACCGTTTACTACAAAGTATTCGAAGATTGTACCTAAGTATTATTCTGGTGTATGTTTAAGACATCAAAAAATGCTTGCGCGAGCAATTAAACGTGCTCGTTTTATGGCACTTATTTCATTCGTACGATAATTTAATATTCACATAATATGCCGCAGACGTTTCAATTTTCATCGATGTCCGATGATGAGATTACGACTATTCTACAAGAGAATAACATTGGACTATCAGTAGAAGAAGCAAAGAAAATTGAAGACATTTTGGGGCGTCCGGTTACGCTTACGGAAGCCATTTTGTTTGGCATTCAATGTAGCGAACATTGTGCATACAGAAGCACGAAAAAATATTTAAAAACGCTTCCAACGACAGCACCCAACGTTATTTTGGGACCCGTTGAAGATGCGGGTGTTGTTGAAATAGCTGAAATTGATGGAGAACGTTATGGTCTGATTATGGCCCATGAAAGCCATAATCACCCCTCGCAAATTGTGCCGTTTGAAGGAGCGGCAACGGGTATTGGTGGTATTGTTCGTGATGTTGCCTGTATGGGAGGGAAAGTGATAGGAACACTTGATCCTCTTCGTTTTGGTGATATAGAAAGCAATAATTCACGGAGAATAGCCGAAGGAGTAGTCTCCGGTATAGCCGGATACGGAAATCCTTTGGGGATACCAAATCTTGGAGGAGATATATATTTTGATGAACAATATAACGATAACTGCTTAGTAAATGTTGCCGCATACGGAATGGTAAAAGAATCTGAATTAATCCATTCATATGTTCCCGAAGAAGCGGCGAAAGTGGGATACGATATTATTATTGTCGGTAAACCGACCGACAACAGCGGGATGGGTGGAGCAGCTTTTGCTTCAGTTGAATTGGATGAGAAAGATAAAGAAGCTAACAAAGGAGCGGTACAGGAGCCAAACCCGTTTTTAAAGAGACATCTATTGGTAAGCACGTACGATTTGTTTCGTATTTTAAAAGAAAAAGATCTTTTGGATAAAGTTTCGTTTAAAGATCACGGTGCCGGCGGGAATGTGTGTTCTACGGTTGAACAAGTTGCAAAGCGTGGTTATGGTGCCGACATTGACCTGGGAAAGATTCATATCGGTATGGAAGGTTTGCACCCTTCGGTTATTGCCTGTTCGGAGACGCAAGAACGATTTGCGTGGATGTGCCATCCGGATTTAACGGATTTGATTATTGATCATTATAATAAGAAGTGGAATTTGCCTTCGGTCGCGGAAAACGCCCAAGCAGTCAAGGTTGGGAAGGTACGAAAAGGGAATTTTACAATATGGTACAACGGAGAAAAAGAATGTGATGCAAGTGCGGTGGATATTACTGAAGGAATACAGTATAAACGTGATGTTAAGCCAAAAGAATTGAATCTGAAAGAGCCTGAAATAGAAGAAAAAGATGAATATAGTGATGAGCTTTTGGCAGTGCTTGCATCCGAAAATATAGCTTCACGCAGGCCTGTTTATGAACGGTATGATAAACAGGTGCGCGGGGACACGGTTATTGAATCGGGAGAAGCTGATGCAGGTGTTCTTGCTCCGCTGCTTGGGGAAGATGTGCCTGATAAGTATAAAAAAATCGGTGTTGCTTTAACAGCGGACGGAAATGCCCGATATGGGAAAATCGATCCATATTACCAAGCTCAAAATGCGGTTGTCGAGGCGATGAGAAATATTGCCGCGGTTGGAGCACGTCCTATTGGAATAACGGATTGCTTGAATTACGGAAACCCTGAACGACCAACGCAAATGTGGGAGTTTGTGCAAGGCGTAAAGGGTATTGTTGATGCCTGTAACGGCTTGCCGCTTAAAGAATACCCCGATAGCCCAATGCCGGTTATTTCAGGAAATGTAAGTTTATATAACCAGAGTGC
>WJKT01000053.1 GCA_014728955.1 Candidatus Peregrinibacteria bacterium | reverse complement strand
TGATATTCAGTCTCCAACAACATTTGAAGAAAATAAATCGTTTGCTGTAACGGTTACCGCAACAACACGAACCGGAGAAATTATTCGAAATTATGTTCCGGAATCTCCGGTAAAAATTGAAGTAAGTCGCGGCAGCGCGGAAATAACACCACGGAGATTACGTGCGCAAGACTTTAATAACGGCATCGCGCGACTCACCATCACACCCGAAAACACTTCTCCTATTCAATTTAAGGTTAAAACAGAGATGCTTATAAAAGAGAGTCCTGTTATCGCCGAAGGTCTCTTTGTTGATGTTAACGTTGTTCATCCTCATTTTGAAGCAATCAGTTTCCTAAAAAACGAAGGAGTAATTCAGGGCTATCCGGACGGTTCATTTAAACCTGAAAACACCGTTTCACGAGTTGAAGTATTAAAATTTATTTTAGAAGGGATTGATGCACAAATAGCCGATGCGAAAACACTGCCTTTTTCAGATACCGAAAACGGAACCTGGTATGCAGATTACCTTCAAACAGCACTCTATTTAAACATTATTGACGGCTATCCGGACGGTTCGTTTAAACCGAGTAATACTGTCAACAAAGCAGAATTCATGAAAATGCTTATCGAAGCTATGAATATTGATATTGATCCGGAAGTTCGCTCAATGCCACTTCGTGATGTCGATACCGATGCCTGGTATGCTCCATATGCACAATTTGCCTATCAAAAGAATATTATGGACTTCGAAGATCGTGCCTTTAACGCCAATGAATATATGACACGGGAAAATGTAGCTGAAGCAATGTATAGAGTACAAGTATTAAGTCAAACGGGCGCGGCGCGTTTTGATTCCGATATTGCTGATGAATTTGCACGAGCGGCATAACAATCAAACAGAAAGTATTGCTCCCATCCTATGCACTGGTGTAGAGTACTTGAGGAAAATTGATTTTTAGCATACGTCATGGACGAAGAAACTACCAATCCGCAACAACCGCACAACGATCCCACACCACCGCAAAACGATACAAGAGACGTTAGTGAGATATTTGGGAAAAAAGAAGAGGAAAAAGAGCCGAAGAACCAGCCTCCTACTTCAGAAAAAACACCAGAAGATACCACCGAAAACACAGCAAATGATGCAACAGAAAAACAACCTGCGGAACCATCACAAACAAAACAAGAAAAGACGGGAAACAATAATTTACTCACCCTTTTGCTGGATATAGGTCTTAACCTGCTTATTGTTTTTGGGCTGGTTTTTGTTATTCAAAGTTTTATAGCCTCTCCTTTTAAGGTGTATGGCCCTTCCATGTGCGACACGTTAAATAATATCAATGACGAGTGTCAGCGCGGCTATGGAGAGTATATTATTGTTAATAAACTCATTTATCAGGATTTTTTCGGGTGGAGCCTCAGTCAACCCTCGCGAGGGGACATTATCGTCTTTCATCCTCCGCACAGTGAAGAACAATTCTACATAAAACGTATTATCGGATTACCCGGCGATACTATTAAAATTATTGACGGTGAGGTTTTTCTCTTTAACGATGCCTTTCCCACGGGACATAAACTTGATGAACCATATTTAAACGAAGTTAACGGACATAAGACCAAGCCAAGCACCAACCAGGTAACAACGTTTGACGTTCCCGAAGGACAATTTTTCGTTATGGGAGACAACAGAAGACAAAGTACAGATTCACGCAGCTGTTTCCGTGATGTATACGAAGTAGGCTGTCGTGGAGAAGGAGAGTATTTTTTACCCGAACAAAATATTGAGGGGAAAGCATCCGTAGTCTTATGGCCACTGGGGAAAATACGAACACTAAAAGATGTTACCTACTTCTAAATCGCTCATAATCTACTTGGACAATTCTTTACGAATAGGGTTGACAAGTTGAGTTTTTGTGTTTACAATAAACTCCTTGCTTTTTTGAAGCGAGAAATCTGTTAGGTACTCGTATTACTTGATATTAACAACCTTATATGCGTTACAACCTGTTGATAAAATTGTAAAACAGTTTGTTATTTATGGTTATACCTAATAAGGTGTGTTCTTTGAAATAAAGGATAATACAGTACACAGAGACCATTCTGTTGACTATGCAGCCAGACACAACGATCGTTTTGCGCTGTATAGCGTCAGAACAATCTCTGTGTCTGTTTTCGAAACAATCAAAGCCCTTAGGGCAAAAAATTCAACCACGAAAGGAGGACATTATGTCCGAAGAAAAGAGGAAAGACGAAAAAGTGAAAGAAGAAAAAATGAAAGCCGAACCGGAAGAGAAACCGGAGATGAAGGAGGAATCCAACACCGCCGAAGAGGTGAAACCTGAAAAAGTCGCCGACACTTCCGAGACCGCGGTCGTCCGACGACCCGAGAAAAAGTCCGCAGGCATGGCCTGGGGACTGGGAATCCTCGGCATCATCGCCCTGGCCGCCCTTTTGGTCGGACTCATCGCCCTGCTGGGAGAAGACGGCAAATCCAAGGCTCTTTCGGAATCTACCTTTGCTTCAGAAACCGCGACTCGTGCCAAGAAGAAGGCCAACAAGGCTCTTTCGGGTCTCTCGAAGAAAGCCGACAAGGCGGATCTAAAAAAGTTGGAAGCCAAGGCCGACAAGGCCAAAAAGAAAGCCAAAAAAGCGCTTTCAGAGTCGGTAGTAGCGGTTTCGGCCGCGACGGCGGCCGAGGCCAAGGCCAAGGCCACCATCGACGCCATCTGCAGAAAGCATCCCTGTGATGCACTCTGCAAAGAGAAGAGACCTCAAGCCTACGAGAGATGCCTCTCTTGGCGCAAGCGCGCCAAGAAGCGTCGTTCACGACGCTGGCGCCGTCGGAAATCCCGCCCCACCTCCCCCCCTGCCAACCCACTCGCGGAACGCGTATCCCGTCTGGAAGGCCGCGTTGACCGCCACGAGGTGCTCCTCAAGCCGCTGGCGAAACTAAAAAAGCGCTACGGCGCGGCGTACGACCGCCGTGTCGAAGCCGCCTTGTCCCGTGTGCCGGACAAGGTGCAGGCTCAGAGCAAGTAGTTCGAAAACAGACCCACCCTTTAAGCGGCCGTTCAATTCAGAACGGTCGTTTTCCTTATATAAAATTATCGCGTTTCACGAGCAACAAAATAAAATTCAACCAACGAAACACAAAGAATCAATAAAAACCCAGACCACCAATTCAACACACCTAAAACAAGAAACAGCACACATCCAAGGGCTATAACAGTCAGCTCTATCCCCTGCCGAAAGGCTATGGCCAAATGATTAGAGTAAATTTCATTTTTATTGAGCCACATTCTAAAATAAAATCCAACAATCATAAATGTACAACTTAGCGCAAAAAATAAACTCAAGAAAAACAAAATAAGCGCTAAAGCCGTCGATTCAAACGGATTAAGTTTATTAAGAACAATGAACCAGGCAATCCAGCTTAC
The DNA here is from genome assembly GCA_014728955.1 of Candidatus Peregrinibacteria bacterium. Lineage (GTDB taxonomy): Bacteria > Patescibacteriota > Gracilibacteria > UBA1369 > PNNO01 > PNNO01. The sequence continues at coordinate 4,912 of WJKT01000053.1, read as the reverse complement.
CAATCCCGCTACACCAACAAACGCTAAATATTTATTATGTGTCATATTTTTGTATTAACGAAAAAACTGTATCACACCCCCTTAATCATTGAAAGCAATTTGGGGATTTTACGCATATCGGCCTTTAAAATGTCACGATAACTGCCATTATATAACGCGACAGCCGGATGATATAAAGGAAAATAAACCTGTTTTTCTGTCGCAACTCCCTTGTATCGTTTTGCCTGCCCATGAACCTGAGAAATTTTCAATCCCGGCAAAAAACGATTCATGGCGTGACGACCGAGCGTTACAATCAGTTTAGGTTTAATAAGAGCAACTTGTTGTTTTAAATAGGGCCAACACATCGAAATTTCTTCATCTTTCGGGTCACGATTACCCGGCGGTCTACATTTAACAATATTGGTAATATACACATCCTTTCGCTTTAATTTGATTTCGGCCAACATTTCATCTAAAAATTTTCCCGCCGCTCCTACAAACGGAATACCCTGAACATCTTCCGACTTCCCCGGTCCTTCACCGATAAAAAGAACATCAGCCTGTAGATTCCCATCGCCCGGAACGGCGTTTGTTCGCGTTTTAGCAAGATCACAACGCTGACAGTGGCGAATTTCACGAGCGATATCGTCGAGTGTGTTCATGAAAATGTCGTAAATAAAGACCAAATAAGACTACTACCAACCCTATTCCCAAAAAATATGCCGCATAAGTACTCATTTGATTTACAATAAAGTGCATAAAGAAAACATATATTTCGCGTACATACGAAAGCTGCTGCTCGTTAAACTCCGGATACCGTGCCGGTGTTACCGCAATAAACGGAAGTCTTCGCAGTAATTGAGCCGCAATTAAACCAAATACACCGGCAAGCAGCAACGCAATCCCCGTAAAGAGACTTACCAGACTATACGGCGTGTACACAAACAGCGCTATCAATAAAACCATCACCAAAAGGAATAACGGTAATATAATCTGTAAATAATCAATAAACGAAATAATTTGTTTTAAATTTGCCTGATCACTCTCTTCCGTTGCCAATTCAAGCGTAAATTCACCGGGGATACGATCATTCAGTTCCTTTTCTATATCATGCTTGACCGTTTGCATAATACGCTCGGTATCAAAATCCGGCGGAATACACGTTGGCTTATTATCAACATATTCAATGGTAACCTCTATCTCATCTTCCTCATCAACTTCACACGCCGGGATACCACTCATTACTTTTTGCGCAACATTCTCAGCTATAGTATCTGTTGAATCTTTAATAGGTTTAAGCGAAACAACAATAGTATCATCTTTTCGTCCATCATAAATCGACTGCAACTGTCCGGCAAAATCACCGGCCAACCCTTCCATAACACTCAGCGGAATAGAATCCTTCAACATTTGCTCAATCTCTTTTTGTGTAAAATAATTCCGTATATCTTCTTCGTTCATCACCTCTTGCCCCACATACTCAATTACATATTCATACGTTTGCTCAACAACCTCTCCTTTATAAAAGTTCGGCTGCATATACGTTGAAGCTACACTTCGAAGCAGCAGTGTGGGAAGAGCTACCAAGGCAAAAACAAGTACAAGCACGGCAGCAATAGTCTTTCGTATTCTCATAGCGCAAAAAATCTTAGAAAGTCGCGATAGCACATTAGCAGGTATTCATTATTCAGACAAGCGAAGGTCGGACTTTCCTCTAATGGAACGGTGTTTTCGTTTATCGTGAGCGGGAATAATCTTCCATCGCACTTCTTTTTCCAATTTTCCCGGAACGGTAAAACCGGCCGCTTTTTTATGTCCCCCGCCACCAAATTTCGATGCTATTTCTTCCAAATCAACATCTTCTTTTCGTGTTCGGAACGATCCTTTCACATTCCCCTTTTCATCTTCATGCAAAAGCACCGTATAGTTTGTTTTCGGAACACAATTAATAAAATCAACTGCACCGGACAACTCATCAACATCGGCATCGCATTCATCAAAATCCCGCTTAGTTACAACGGATAGAGCCACTCCTTCTTTATTCACTTTCAGATTATTTAAAACACGTCCCCATAATTTTAAGGTAGAAACCGGCGTCGTTTTAAACAAGTGCCTTGAAACCTCCCTGACACGTCCTCCGTATGCAACCAATTCCCCTGCTATTTTCAATGTTTCCGGTGTTGTATTTTGATGCATAAAACTTCCCGTATCGTTATATATTCCGGTTAATAAACCCGTTGCCATAAGCGGCGTAATATCATATCCCGCATACCGCAAAAATCGATAGATAATCATCGTTGCTGACGCAGCCATCGTATCAACTATATTAACCGTTCCAAAATTATCGTTTGAGGCATGATGATCGATATTGATAACCGGGACCTCTCCGTCAAAAATATCTTCATATTTCTCATGATAGTTTGTCATATAGGAAGCACCGGCATCACACACAATCATCAAATCGTACTCATGATAATTAAATTCTTGAATAAATTTATCACTATCGGGCATATATCGATATCGCGATGGTATTTCGTCAACACACGCCATTGTTATCTCTTTATCATCAGCGGTGAGGGCATGATAAAAAGCAATACATGAACCAATCGTATCGCCATCAGGTTTGCGATGGGCTATAAGCAGGATTTTCTCCGATGTATCTATAAGCCTTTTTGCCTGTTGAAATTGAGCTTCCATATCCTTCAATAATATTTTTTAGAAGAAATTGTACTGCTTTTTAACACTTTTGGCAAGTACTAATCTTCGTATTTTTCATTTGAGGCTTTTGAAAGCTGTATATGATGTTCTTCAATAAGCGTATCTTTTGTTACCGAACGCGGCACGTGTTTCCATTTCACCACAAAGCGCTCCAGCACAGTAAGTTTTGCTTTAAATGTCTTGGGCCAAACCTTCAAGCGCACCGTTACATCATCCCCCTTCTGTTCAATCGTTACGTAACTCAAGGCATAATATGGAGCATAAACCGAAGGGAAACGGAATCGGGCATTAATTCTTTTCATAAGCTGCTTCCAGCTCCCGCTATCCACGAACAATTTCCCGCTTTCTTTTAAAGTATGAAATCCGGCAACATGCGTATGCCCTGTCACATATAAATTTGCCGGTATGCCAAAAGCATTATTGCCCCGCAAAATTTCATGGGCCCGTTTTTTATATGCGTGATATCGAGATACTAATATTTCACTAAAACTGTGAATCCCGTACTCTCTCAATCGTTTTCTAAATTCACGCTTAATAAACCAGATAATGACAACCAAAATAACCACAACCATATCAAAATATAAAAGAAATATGAGCACTTTAAAAAAGGTATTGGTATCAAGAAGCAACAAAAACGGCTTAATAAACTGCGGCTGATAAAATTCGGTCACTAAATCAAAAATAAAATACGGAACGGCAAACCCGAACAACACCAGCATAGGAATTAAAATAGCTTTTAATATAGGTCCCAGCTCATAATAAAAATACTTACTTAGCACCCAATACGGAATAAGCTCTGTATCAATACTATCAAGATCACGCAGCCAATACGGACTCTTTTTTTCATTCCCCATACGCATAAGCTTATACACCAAAATTTTATTGATGTGATACGCAAGAGAACTGTCTGTCGGAAGATCAAATTGTGGAAATTTAGTAGCCGGCTCAACCTGATTGCCGTGTTCGCCAATTACGGTAAACGTATTTTCTTTATGCGAAAATATCCTTTTAACATACTGATGTGGCTCAACCGTAATGTTATATTCAGCTAAATCTTGTTGATATTTTACATTATATGCAAGTGCGTGATCATGATTTCCCGGAATAACGGTAATCGTATGGTTTTCGCCAAACGTTTTAAATGCGTTAAATAATTTTTTATGTTGTTTTATGACATAACGCACCTGTTCACGCGCATCGTTTTCGACTTTCCACAAATCCAAAAAATCCCCCAAAATAAGGAGTTCCAAATCGCTGTCTTTATCATGCTTTTTTGTCAAAAAACCAATCAACTCGGCCTCACATGAAAAATCTTCTATAATATCGTCCCCTCCAATGTGGAGATCACTAATAATAATGAGCTTTCTTTTCTTCACAAACAACGTTTTAAGTGGTACGCCCGGCAGGATTCGAACCTGCGACCTTCACCTTAGAAGGGTGCCGCTCTATCCAGCTGAGCTACGGGCGCTTGATAAAAAATGACTGATTTATTACTGGAGACATCTTATAGAACGGTATGTATTAGAGCAAGAGTAAAACAAAAAATGCAATTGTATTGTTAGCTATATGGAAAAAGATTCCCGGCCAAATGGATTCTGTTTTAACATACAAAATATTCAAAACAAACGACAATATAATAAGTGGCATAATTGATTGAAATTGAAAATGCATTGCCGCAAAAACAAGTGCGGTAAGTAGTATCCCCCACCCGGCACCAAGACGTTTAACCAAGGTGTTTAACACAAACCCCCGAAAGAATATTTCTTCAATAAACGGCGCCATAATAAGAGCAATAAACCCCGCAAATAAAATGCCCGATACGCTGGTACCAAAAAAATCGAAGAGCGATTGTTGCGGTTCAAATCCAAGCCCTCCTATTCCCAAAGCCGAAAAAAGCATTATGGTAAAGATGCTCAGTCCATAATAAAAAAGGTATGCCGCCACAATCCATGCAAGTGTTTTTGGGAGACTCACCCAACGGAATCCCAATTGACGAAGCGTTAAACCATATCGTCGTACTACAAAAAACCATAACGGGAAAAGCAGCCCCAACGATTGCAAAACGTAAATGCCAAAAAGAAACAGTGACGAAAGCAGTTGATTATCCTGAACATACAAAAAATACTCATGTGCATCCGTTATCTGCAAAACAACATATAAAACGAATTCTATAAGAAATGTCCCGACAAAAACATTAAAGACATCTCTTACC
>WJKT01000005.1 GCA_014728955.1 Candidatus Peregrinibacteria bacterium | reverse complement strand
TGAAGTTGGAATCGCTAGTAACCGCGGATCAGCAATGGCGCGGTGAATCTGTTCCTGGGTCTTGTACTCACCGCCCGTCACGTCATGAAAGATGGAGGCGCCCGAAGTCCTGTTAGCTTACGAGCGCGGGCCTAAGGTGAAACCATTGATTGGGACGAAGTCGTAACAAGGTATCCGTAGGAGAACCTGCGGATGGATCACCTCCTTTCTAAGGAGACATGCTGAACGAATCGGTATCGTTTAATCGATAACGATTGCAGTTCTTCATGGTCGAGCCTCATCCTTTTACGGATGGGGAAAGGTTCTCTATTACACTCTGGATGTCATTGGACAATCCATGCAAAGCCGCCACTTAGAGCGGCTTTTTTGGTATTTGAAGCGTAATAAGCTTGACGTTGGTGACTGTTTTCTATAAACTTCATCTTGCTGTTAAATTCTGACACATTTTTGTTATGTTAGACGCATACACTATTATTGGTTTTATTGGAGCCCTAGTTCTTATGGTTGGGTTTCTTATGAATCAACTGGGGAGATGGCAAACAACCGATTTTGAGTATGATTTTATCAATCTTATCGGTGCTGCGGTACTTTCCGTGTATGCATGGCAAATAGGCAGTTATCCTTTCCTTGTACTCTTTATTGTATGGACGCTTTTCTCTATAAAAGATGTTATCGGCGACGGTTTTGCCAACATGAAAAAGGGGAAAATTGAACAGGAACTTCAACAAGAGCTTGAAAAAGACAAGGAAACAGGGGATAATGCTGAAGAAAAATAATGTAAGGGCTTTATATTAAGCAAAACTTCGTTTAATTTTGCCCCATTACTCGTTTGTTTCCCTCAGGCAGACAAGTTGCATCAATACTCACTGTGGGGCTATAGCTCAGTTGGCTAGAGCGCCTCGTTTGCACCGAGGAGGTCAAGGGTTCGAATCCCTTTAGCTCCACCATTTATATTTTTTCGCAATTTTATTATCATTTTTCGAATAAATCCCTATGTTTAACTTTGACTTTTGACTTATAAATGGCATTTTCAACTTTTTTTTATTATTATTTATTACTAAATTATTAAAAATACAAAGTTTACAAATTTATAATATAATGATATAATATAATTGAAATCTATAAAATTAAATTATGCAATTAACACAAAAACAAAAAAAATACTTTGATAAAATTGATAATGACAAATTAAAGAAATTGATATCAAATTCTTATATGTTTTTAACTATGAATGATGAAGAAAAAAATAATTTTTTAATTTGGATGAGTGTTATTCATTTAGATAAAGATCAGGAAACGGAAGTGATTAATGAATTAAAAAAAGAAGCAGAAGAAAAGAACCGGCTACTTTCTGATTCCAGAATTTTTAAAGCAAATGATAAAGCAATAAAAAAACAAGAAATATTACTTAAAAAACAATATATTGAAATGATAAAAGAATTAAAAAAAGTAAAAAATAAAATACTTAAAAATAAATAAAATCATAATAAACACTACTAATTTATAAACATGAAAAACCAAAATAAACCAACAGCAGAAAGAAAAGCAAATTCAAAAGTAGAAAAATTTTTTCAAGGTGAAAAAAGTAAAGAAATAAAAGAAATTCAAAATAAAACAGAAAATTTATTAAATTTAATTGAAAGCCCACAAAGACTATTTAAAGAAATGAACATTCCAGGTTTAGAAAATCTTGATCAAGAAATGATTAAACCTATGGTTACAGCAGTTAAACCGACGATAGGTAAATTTAAAACCCTTGTTAAAAATAGTTACGTTTCTTTTTTGCAATTAATGGGAAGTATTAAAATTCCTAAAGCTATAGCAAAAACTATTAGTAAATCCTTAAAAGGAGAAGGAGGTTTTAATTTGTCTAAAATACCCAATATACTAATTAGTTATCCGGCTTTTACAATTATATATCTTGAAATGAAAAAAACAGCTATTAAAACCAAAATTGAGTTAAATAAAATAAAAGAGAAATCTAGCGAAGTTATTAAAGAAAAAATGGAATGGGAGCTTGCTAGACATGAATTAAAGTATGCTTTATACAACAAAATTTTTACTTATTCTAAAAAATTAGCAGATAAAAATAATTTACCTTTTATACCGTTATGGGTTGGGATCTCTTCTTCACCAATAATTGATAAAATAGAAAATAAAATAGAAAATGCTAATATTGAAGAATTAAGAAAAGAATGGATGGGAAATCGTAGTGATTGGACAATAAATGAAATGCTAGCAGATTCTGACTGGGATAAATTAATTGATAATAAAGTTGATTTTGGAAGTGATAAATTAGTTTGGCTAGTAGAATGTGCAAAGGATAGAGGAAGGGCTGAAAAACTAATGAAGGATGAAGCAAAAAATTTAATTAATGCTTATGTAAGGCAACATCCTGAAATAGATAAAAAGACTTTATATAAAAAATTAAATGAAGTTATAATAAAAAAGCTCAGAAAAGAAGATTTAACAAATATCACATACGAAACTAAGACAATAGCTGAGACATATGATAAAAAACAAAATTTAATCTCCTTTGTTAATAAAAAATTTTTTGAAATAGTTGATGGTATAAAAGAATAAAATTTATTTTATATACATAGATAATTAGATACAGATTAAGTTTATTAGTTGGTACATTACTTTTTAATCAAAATAATATGACCAACAATTGTCAAAATGGTGGCGGAAATGATGAGCAGGAGGACATTAAAAAGCTTATGGAAAAATTGGATTTAAGTGCAGAAGATGCTGAGAAGGTAAGAGACGTTATGGAGGAATTCGATTTAGATGAGGATGCAGCAGCTGATATTGCAGAGAATCTTTAAGCGAAAACCTTACACATTTGCTCAAAGGCTTCAGTGTCAATTTTCTCAAAATATCCTTTGATTTCCAGTAAAACATCATCTACAATTTCGTCGACCCATGTGGTCAAGGGTTCAATCCGTGCGTGTGAACCCCCACCAAGAAAATCTATTTCTGCATCAATTCCATATCGTGTATGGAATTTTTTGTATTCCTCGTGAATAGTTTCTCTGAATGATTGCCTTAAATCTTCATAGTAGGGAATAGGTGACAAACTATAAAGAAGCTCCGATATATACAGAGCGTACTTTGGATTATCAGTTAACACTGTCATGTGAGCGTTCACTTTTAGAAGATCAAAATAATTGTTCAGTTTCTCATCTAACTGAATAATAAAATTGTTCGGCAAGGTGCCGTTGTTCTTTTTTAGTGTACAGATAGCTTTGTAGTAATCTCTTTTTAGTGTGTTGGTACCGCCCAGCAACATGGCCTCCGTGGCGTTGGCTATACACTCCGAATATTTTTTTTGTTCAAAAAATAGCATGGCAAGATGTTCCGGTCCTTGAGCATCAATAGGGTTGTCGGTAGCGATGTAGTATTCAACAGATTGCCTGGCATTGGTTAGCCATGATGTTTTATCGGTTTTGTCATAAACTGCGTACGCACTGTGAGATTGTGCAAGGTGGGCTGTACGTGGAAAGAAAAGATCTCCCGCTTTTTCGTAAAGAACATACGCCTCTTGATGATTACCCGCGCCGGCCGCATTTCTTCCGGCAATGTAGTAACGACCAAACCATGCTTCATGAAATACAAATATCATGCCGGCAATAACGGTGACGATGATAACAATACTAATCCATGGTCCTTTGAGGGTAGTCTTTCTCTTTGATACGGGGCTCCAACTTATACCCAAGAGCATAAATAACGGTATGCTTGCCGCAAAGAAATCTAAATTATTATCCATACAATGATGCAGCAGTAAAGTTAACACGGTTGTAGCTGATAAAAGGATATATGGCTTCTTTGACTTAAATGCTGGAATAAAAATGCATATCAGCAACGTTGCAAGTAAGATAAAAACAACAAAGCCATGTTCTGCCATTATTTTAATGGGAAGGCTATATGGATAGCTTGAAAGTGTTTCAAAATTTTCTTCATACTGCTGAGAAAGATAGTTAAAGCTTCCTGCTCCCACACCGGTGAGAGGAGCTACTAACGCCATATCGATGCCTCTTTGAATAGAGGCTATTCTTTCCGTTACCGAACTTCCTTGATCTTCAGACTGAAACGTTATTTTTTCTTCTAACGATTGAATGTTATGCGAATTGCTTCGCAGTGCATTGATCCCTGTAACAAGAATTAATGAGATGACAAACGCTAATACGAGCCGCAATGATCGTTTATTAAAACGGAATGTGGTGGCTACGACAATTCCTATCCCAATGAGCGCGCTTAGCCATGCCGCTCTTGAATAGGTGAGAAGAGAAGAGGTGAGCAGTATCAGACATATAATGCAAAATAGTGCCGTATATTTTTTTTCTTTTTGTTTATGATGAAAATATACTGTCGGTATTAACGCCAGAATATTGAGATTGGCTAATAAGTTGGGAAAACCTGCAAATGCTTCATGAGGTTTAATAAGGGGGCCTACCAGTCGATCAAACGGATGGCCGCTGATATAAATCAGCAATCCCCATATATCAAGTATGAGTACAATGCCTATAATACCTCCAAAAAATAGTTGTATATCTTTTTTCTCCCACGAAACGCGATGCATGGTGAGAGCAAGCAACAAGCCTCCACTAACATTCATCAGCTCCAGTGATCCGTTGGCGGGAGAGAGGTCTGTTAAAAAGGTGAGAAAAAATATCGCTATGGTAATAATAAGAAGTACCTCGCGTATATCGATTGCTTGGGTAAACCATTTTTTTTCGAATAAAAAAACGAATGTACCACCTACAAAAAAAGGCCATGCATAATGAATGAGAAGGCTTTGTCCACCTTGTTTCAATATAATGACCGATGCCCAAAACACAAGTGATATAAGGATGAATAATGATTTTCGATTACGAAAGAAAAAGTTCATTATGGTTTTCATGCAGAAAAGATTAAAGGGGGTGTCAACGGCATCATACCTTAAGAACGCGTCAGCTTGAAATATGAAAGTTTATCTTGCAAAAGAGATTTTTCTTTGGCAAAATGTGCGAGCTATAATGGAACAAATACGATGGGCTTGTAGCTCAGCTGGTTAGAGCGCGTCGCTGATAACGACGAGGTCCGTGGTTCAAGTCCACGCAAGCCCACCATCGCTTAATAAAAGCCCGCATATCATATGCGGTTTTTTTATTATCTTGACGAATCATTCAATATTCGTACAATTAATCTCAGTATTAACATCCTATCTATGGAGCACCGAAAAAGCCCCGTTGAAGATTTTGAGGCAGTATCATATTATCGGGCAACGCATGTTATGAATGTGAAAGGAGATTTATATGAGATTTATCCGTTATCTGAAAAGGTAGGACTGTTTATTATCGTTCATGAAGATAGTGGAGAACACAGAACCGTTAATCGCCGTGATCTTGAAAGGAAAGGTTATGTACCGGTTACTCTTGAAAAAACCGTTGCGTATGATCCCGATACCAATATTCCTATGGATGTTGTTGAACAGCTTAATAGTATGAGGGCGGGAGCATATAGCGTATTGGATTGCCAGGATGATGAATAGAATGATTATTCATATCGCAGAGCATCTACCGGAGAAAGTTCGGCTGCTTTTCGCGCAGGATATAAGCCAAACAAGACGCCAAAAAGCAATGCTGAGCCAAATCCCAGGATGATAGCATCAAGGGTAACTGTCATGCCAAAATCATATCCCTGAAGCTGAGCGCCAAAATCAATAAGGATCACAATGAGACCGCCGAGTATAATACCAAGTATACCGCCTACGCCTGTGATGATGAGCGCTTCTACAAGAAATTGAGCTTTAATAAGGGTGTTTGAAGCCCCAATAGCTTTTCGTAAACCTATTTCTCTGGTGCGTTCGACAACGGAAAGGTACATAATATTCATAATCCCGACGCCACCCACGACAAGAGAAATGCCGGCAATCGCAAGTACCAGCAGCGTCATTCCAAATGTAATAGTGCCTACCATTTCAAGCGCATCTTTCATGCTGGTTGTTCTAAAATCATCTTTGCTGGGATCGTTTGGGGGCAGCCCATGACGTCGACGCATAATAGAATTGATGTCGGCGACGGTTTGGTCTGTTTTTTTTGTATCGTTTACGGTCAGGAATCCATACATAACATGATCGATTCCAAGCAGTTGTTTTTGTCCGGTTTGTAATGGCACGTAAATCATTTTATCGAAATTGAAATACATAAGGTTTCCGCGCGGTTCTGTAACTCCTATTACTTTAAAACTGACTTGGTTGATTTTGATTGTTTTTCCAATAGCATTTTCACCTCCAAATAAGGTGTTTTTGATATCGGGACCCAGCACTACGACCCGGGCTTGCGAGCTATCTTCCCGTTCATTAAAAAAGCGCCCTTCTTGAATTTTGGTATCAGTATCGATTTGCGGTAGAGAAGCGGTAACGGCAAAAATCATGGCACGTGTTGATTGGTTTTTGTACACACTTTTATATTGTCCCAATACGGCTGCATAGTAATCGTCAATATTTTGCAATTCTTTAATCGCTTCAAAGTCTTCAACTTTCAGTGTTGTTATTTCCGCCCCTCCTACAATGGATGTAGCCATTTCAAGATCGGAAACGCTGGGTACTTTAATTTCAATTTCAATAGTGTCTGCGCCAAACGATTCAATTTGCTTAAAAATAAAATTCTCCAAGCCTCTACCTGCCGACAATACAATGACAATAGTGGCAATACCTATAATAATACCAATAGTCGTCAATATGGTGCGGCCTTTATTTGTTTTAAGGCCTTGCACTGCAAGATCGGTAACGAGTTGTAAATCTTTTTTTGATATCATGATTATTCATAACGAAGTGCCTCGATTGCTCGATATGCCGCTGCTTTTTTTGCGGGGGCATATCCGAAGGTTATACCGATAACGGCAATAGCAAACGATGCGTAAATAATTGAATCCAGAGTAACAATAAAATCCCAGGAGTATCCTAATTGTTGGATGACAAGGGCGACAAGGAGAGAAACAAGAATACCGATTGTAATACCGATAGCACCTCCAACTCCCGTTATAGTAACCGCCTCAATTAAAAATTGCTTTAAAATGTCTTTTTGTTGTGCTCCCAGTGCTTTTCGTAACCCGATTTCATGTGTGCGTTCCGTTACCGAAACATACATCACATTCATAATGCCTATGCCGCCAACAATAAGAGCGATAAACGCAATTGCTGTTAAAAAAAGCTTGATGCTCCCGGTGACGTTTTGCAGCATGGAAAGTCCTTGTGCCATGCTTGAAACGGTAAAATCATCGTCTTTGGGATTTGATATGCCGTGCCTTGTTCGCAAAATGTTTTTGATTGTTGCGACGGTTTGATCTACATACTGAGCATCTTCAACCTTTACGCGTGCAAGGCTGACATGGTTTATTCCCAATACGATTTTTTGCATTGTTCGTGCGGGGATGAAAACATGCGAATCTGGATTTTCAAAGCCGCTTGCACCGCGTTCTTCAAAAACCCCAACCACTTTAAAATTATGTGTATGGATTTTAATACTTTCTCCTATGGGATTTCCTTCATCAAACAGTTCTTTCTTAATGCTGCTGCCGATAACAACTACTCGGCCTAAACTTGCGTCTTCCGATTCGTTAAAAAACCTACCTTGCGTTACAAGAGCGTCTTCAACAATAGGGTAGTCGGCATAAACGCCGTTAATGGTTGCCTCGGTTTTTCTGTTTTTGTGAACAATTTGTTCAACGGTTTTATTGTAACCGGAAACCGCTTCTACGTGAGGAATTTCTTTAAGAGCAGCTATGTCGTCATTCTTTAATGTTGTAACAACAATACCAAACAATGCTGCGGGAGGGCCTTCGTCGTCAGTACCGCCCGGTAATACGCCGACAAGGTTTGATCCCACCGAACGAACCTGATTAACAATAAGCGATTCGGCGCCGTTCCCAACAGAAACAATAACAATGATTCCCGAGACACCGATAATAATTCCCAGAACGGTTAAAAATGCTCTCATTCTGTTCACCAAGAGTCCCCGTATAGCCAGTTTAATGGTAAGAAAAATATCCATGATTACTCTTTACAAGACACGCACACCCCGTCTTTAACACGTATGGTTCTTTCCGTATGCTCCGCCACATTATCTTCATGTGTAACAACCACAATGGTGTGTCCTTTTTTATGCAGTTCATCAAACAGCATCATTATTTCATTAGTTGATTTGCTGTCCAGATTTCCAGTCGGCTCATCTGCAAGAATAACCAGAGGATTGTTGGCAAGTGATCGTGCGACTGCAACGCGTTGTTGCTCTCCACCCGATAATTCATTAGAAAGATTATTGATTCGATGGCCCAAGCCAACGTCTTCAATAAGTTCGGTTGCTCTTTTAATCTGTTCTTTTTCTTCGACGCCGGCATAAATCATAGGAAGACGCACGTTTTCCAATACCGAGGTGCGTGGCAATAAATTAAACGTCTGGAAAACAAAGCCTATTTTTTTGTTTCGAATACGGGCGAGTTTGTCTTCATCAAATTGTTTTGTATCTGTGCCTTCAAAAATGTATGTACCGCTTGTCGGTTTATCCAAAAAACCCAAAATATGCATCAGGGTTGATTTGCCACTTCCGGAGTGTCCCATAATCGCCACAAATTCCCCTTTGTATATTTCGGCATCCACACCTTTAAGAACCTTAGTGGTAACGCTTCCCGTTACATATGTTTTGGTAAGGTCGCGCACACTGAGGATCGGTTCTTTATTCATATAAAACGTCTTATTTAACGAATGTAATGATTTTATCTCCTTGTTTGAGGCCCGATGTCACTTCCACATATTGATCGCTTTCTAGGCCGGTTGTGATTGTTGTTTTTTTAGGAGCACCATTATTGAGCACTTCAACATAACGAATGCTGTCTTCATATTTGATGGCACGGGCAGGTATGGTAAGAACGTTTTCTTTTTGGTCGGTAATGATTTCCAAATTAGCTGTCATGCCGGATTTTAATCGTTCGTCTTCAAGATCGAATGCCGTTTTTATTTCGTAGTAAACAACTCCCTGAATGATTGTTTCCGCAGGATCGGTATAAATAACGGATCCGTTGAATTTTTCGGTGAAATCAAAAGCATCTATTGTCATCTCAACAGTATCTCCTTCGTTTACCTTAATTATGTCCGTTTCCGGAACATTTGCTTCAACGATAAGCTGATCCGCCTGGAGTGCAAGGAATGCCGATAAAGCGGTTTCGGAAAGCGATACGTTTTCGCCAACGGTTCCATATATAAAGGTGACGATACCATCTATCGGTGCTGTCAGTTGACTGTCTTCATACTTATTCTCGGCAATTCTCAGAGCAATTTCAGCCTGCGAAATGTTTGCCAAGAGGGGAGCAAGGTCAACATCTCGGGCAGGTGATTGCTTTAATGCAAGCGCTGCATGAGCAGAATCCAGTGCAGCTTTTTTGAGCGCCACCATAGCTTGTGCATTTTCAACGGCAATTTCCGCGTTCAACTTTGCTTGCTCCAAGTTGTACGCCGCTTCGCTTAATGCATTCTCGGCTTTGTCGTACCTGCTTTGAGCCGCATCTATTTGTAATTCGTAATTGAGTTTTAATGTTTCAATATCTTGTACAGAACCTGTTTTAATATTTTCTATGGTACTTTGTGCTTCTTTAAGTGTAAGTATACTTGCAGATAATGATGATGATTTTGTGGTAACCTGAACAATGAGATTTTCAAGATCTGTTCGAGAATATGGAAGGTTTTCCAATTCGGTTCCCAATTGCGTAAGAAGTAACAAAACACTATTGGCAGCAGTGACTGATTCTTCAAACGCTTCATCCAGCTCTTCGTGAGTGGGATCGCTTGGTAATTCTTGATAGAGTGTTAAGGCCGCTTCGTATTTTTCGTTTGTAGGTTCGTAGTAATCTTTTTTAAGCCGATTCTTTTTTGAAGTGCCGAGTAATGCAAACCCGGTTCCGCGTATCCCCAAAATATCTTCGGCAAGAAACATACTGTCTTGCATGATAGTTAGCAATGAATCAAGATTTGTTTGCGCTTTGGAATATGCACTGTCAAGTGCAACGGTTTGCGTGTTTTCACCTTCCAGGTCTAATTTTGCCAGTTCGTTTTCCGCCAGTAATTTTGTTGTTTCCAGTTCTTTTAATGCTGCATCTCTGTTTGCCTGCGCTTGTTTGTATGCGATAGTCGCCAGATCTATATTTGATTCACTGAGGGATCGTGTGTTATCAACTTCTATCTGCGCTGCATTATACGACGCTTGAGCACTTTCAAGATCAGCCTGAGCTATAAGAATTTCTTCATATTTAGCTCCCGCTTTAGTTTGATTATATTGAGCTCGCGCATAATCAACGTTTGCTTTGTTTCTTTCAACTTCAAGTTCCAGAGACTCATTGGTGAGTGAGGCGAGGAGTTGCCCTTCTTGTACTTGTTCGCCTTCTTCAACAAGAATTTCTTTAACTTTTCCACCGGTTTGAAAATGAAGATCAATTGACGGATCTGCTTTAATGGTTCCGGTTACGCTGACCGTTTGCGTAATATCTCCCATGGTTGCTTCAGCAAGAACGTATTCGGTTTCGTCATTATTCCCAAATAAAAAATACGCGGCTGCGGCAACACCGAGGATAATTAGACCGTATCGTACAATTTTCTTTGATAGTAAGGCTTTCATATACCAGGTTTCATAACATCATCGCTATCCTATTCTATTTGGTGATATATCGC
>WJKT01000001.1 GCA_014728955.1 Candidatus Peregrinibacteria bacterium | reverse complement strand
TCTTTGCCTTCTAAAAATTCAAGCATTGCTCCGCCGCCGGTTGAAACATGTGTGAATGATTCATGGTCAATGGAGAATTTTTTAAGAGCATCGAGAGTATCTCCACCACCAAGATATGTTTTTCCTTTAACGGTAGTGAGTGCTTTTGCAATACGCTTGGTTCCATTTTCAAACGGCTCCTTTTCATACAACCCAACGGGACCGTTCCAAATGATGGTTTGTGCTTCTTTAAGAATTCGAATGTATTTATTGGTTGATCGCTCACCGATATCAAGCATTTTCATGTCTCCTTCCACTCCGGTAATTTCCATGTCGGCAGTAACCACATCGTCAGCGATTTCATCCGCTACAATCATGCCACCCGGTGTCACAATCTCACATCCTTCTTTTTCGGCCTCCATAATAAGTTCTTGTGCCAGCTCCATTTTGTCTTTCTCGCAGAGAGATTCTCCAACATCATAGCCTCGGGCATATACAAACGTATTGGCAAGTCCGCCGCCTAGTAAAATAGTATCTGCTTTTTTAATATATGCTTTAATAACGCCAATTTTTGTATCGATTTTCGCTCCACCAAGCAGAAGAACAAATGGACGCTCCACTTCATCCAAAAGAGGGGAGAGAGCCTTGATTTCTTTTTCCATAAGAAGGCCTGCATATGCGGGAAGGTGATGTGCTATCCCTTCGGTTGACGCATGCGCCCTGTGAGCCGTCCCAAATGCATCATTTACAAATATATCGCCGTATGATGCAAGTTTTTTTGCGAACACTTTATCGTTTTCTTTTTCTTCTTTATGAAAACGAGTGTTTTCAAGCATTAATACATCGCCGAATCCCAGTGCTTCAATTGCGCGGTCAACATCCTGGCCAATGCAACTGTCAACTTTAACGACCGGTTTATCTATCAATTGTGATAGATGTTTTGCGACAGGCGTCAATCGCATGTCTTCCTGTATCTTGCCTTTGGGACGCCCAAGGTGAGACGTAATAATAATTTTTGCACCTTGATTGACAAGATATTTAAGCGTAGGAAGAGAAGCTTTTATTCGCGTGTCGTCCTGAACGGTCTTATTGTCAAGAGGTACGTTATAGTCAAAACGAACCACAACGGTTTTGCCTTGAAATGAAGAATCTTTAATGCTGTTAAGTTTCATAGTATAGAAGTTATGTTATTGATGAAGTAAGAGAGCTCATCGTAAGAGCCGCCTGTGCATATTCTGTTCCAAGAACAATTCGTTCTCGGGCTTGTTGCAGGGTTAACGTGGTAAGAATTCCCTGAATAATCGGTGTATTGGTTTGTAAAGATACATTCATAATGCCGTGGATGCTTTCTCGGGAAACATGTTCGTAATGACTTGTCTCACCTTTAATAACTGCTCCAAGGGCAATAACCGCATTGGGTTTGTATTTTTTGATAGCCATTTGCACGGTAAGAGGAATTTCTAATGCTCCCGGTACACGCAAAATCTGTATATTGCGTACCTTATGTTTTTTGAGCTCTGAAACAGTTGTTTTGAGCAATCCGGAAACAATATCTTTATTGAACATTGAGACTACAATAACGATCGATAGTTTCGATCCGTTTATAGAGAGGGTGTTCTTTGTACAATGTTTACTCATAATGGTTTAAATAAAGCCTCGATCTTTAAGAAATTCATAGCTTGTTTGCTTGTCTCGTTCATCAAAAAGTTGCTTTAGATATCGTGAAAGCATATCTATTTCTATGTTTACTTGATCATCCTTCTTTTTTTCTCCCAACGTTGTGTGAGAAAGCGTGTGAGGAATAAGACTAACAGTGAGAGTTTGCTCTTCAAGTTTCGAGATGGTTAGACTGACTCCGTCAATGCTAACCGATCCTTTAAGAGCGAGAAATTTTTGTAATCGTTGCGGATACGTAATGGTTATTTCTTTGGATGTGCCGGTGGAGTCAATCGCTGTTATAGTTCCCGTTGCATCTATATGTCCCATAACAAAGTGTCCTCCAAGCGCGTCGTTCATGGTAAGTGAGGGTTCAAGGTTCACGTATTGTTTTTTTTTCCATTTCGAGACTGTTGTTTTATGTATGGTTTCAGGCATGTATTCAAACTGCATAATGCAGCGGTCATTCTTCAGTATTGCTGTTATCGTCGAACAGACACCGTCTATATTGATTGAATCACCGGGTGTATATGATGAGGCGGTAAGCGAACTTTCTATAGTAACGGTTGTAAGATGCTGTGCGCGCTTTATGTCGTTAATGATTCCAATTGTTTTGATAATACCAGTGAACATGACGTGTGAAAATTAATTACATTCTTATTATTCGTTAACTTTGATCGGTTCACAAGTAAAAATAACTTTAGGAAAAGTTAATTGTTTGTTCATAGCAATAGATTACGCTTCAAACACTTATTCTTTAATCATCTTAGTATGAAAAATCTCAATCGTGTTGCATTATTGGGGCATTTGGTTGCCGCACCGGAATTGCACGAAACAAAAAACGGCGTACCGGTTGCTCATTTTGCCGTTGCAACCAATCGACGATGGAAAGATGCACAGGGTAAAACAAAAGGGGAGACGGATTTTCATCGTATTGTTGCATGGCGCAATCTCGGAAAGCTATGTGATGAATATTTGGCAAAAGGGTCGAGCGTATACCTTGAAGGGTATCTTAAGAATCGCAGTTATGAAACAAAAGAAGGAGAAAAGCGTTTTACTACCGAAATTGTCGCTCGTGATGTTAACATTTTAACGTGGAAAAAGAATCGCGATGGACAAGTGGATCCGGAAGTTGAGCCGCTGGAAGAAGAGGAAGGCGAAACAGAAGAATAAATGGTATTTATCGATTTTTTTGTTACACTGGGTATGCATCTTATTTGACGGGTGCATACCTATGCAATTATCGATTGTTATCCCTACGTATAACCGGGCAGATATACTCAAAGAGTGTTTGAAGCGCCTCAGTAAACAAGAATTCATGAATAATGAATTTGAGATTATTGTTGTTGATGATGGGAGTACGGATCATACAAAAAAAATTGTACATCAGGCACAAGATCGGTATTCGGTAGGTATTCGTTATCTGTATCAGAAAAATCAGGGGCAGGGTATAGCTCGTAATTATGGATTACGATACGCTAAAGGAACCATTGTTGCTTTTATAGGAGATGATATCTTGGTATTGCCGGATTTTGTTCAGCAGCATGTTCGTTTACATAGAGTTCATAAAAAAGAAAACGAAGCGATGCTTGGTTTTGTAGGATGGGATCCTCGGCTTGAAGTTACACCATTTATGGAATGGCTGACAAACGGATCGTCGGTATTGGGTCGTTTTGGCGGTCATCAGTTTGCTTTTGAAAAATTACAGGGCAAAAAGAATGCCGATTATAATTTTTTCTATACATCAAATATTTCACTTAAACGATCTTTGTTAAGAAAACATCCGTTTGATTCACGGTTTAGCTCCTATGGATGGGAAGATATTGAGCTTGGATATCGTCTTACGAAAAAAGAAAATCTTATTATATATTACAACCCTCGGGCGATCGGATATCATTACCATGAGCTTAAACCTGACTCGTTGAAAAAACGAATGAAACAGATAGGGAAATCGGCGCATTTATTTCACAAAAAATACCCTGAACTTCATAAAATACCTTCCCCATGGAAAAAGTTTATTTTTACTCTGTTAGGCAGTCGTCTTGTATGTAATGTATTAAAAAAACTTGATCCGCACGGCTTGTATTATTACGCGCTTTCAAAAAAATATTTTCTTGAAGGAATTAATGAGGGATTGTAATAAAACAGAGGGGACGCCTTGTTATTACGTATTGTTTTTATCTCCCATAATGTTCGGCAAACGATCGTAATATTCTTGGTTCATTTGTTCTTGATATGATTCGGGATTCATTTCATCAAGAGCACTCGGTTCTTTTATAAGCAGCGTACAGGTGCCGTCTTCTTTTTGAAAAATACGATATTCATCCAGGCTCATATCCGCCATTTGAAACGCTTCATCAACATCAAGGCCTTTTGCATCAACATACCAGCCTTGGCTTGTTAGAGAGCTTATTAATTGTTCATCATACGGTTCGACTCCCTCATGTTCGAGAGAAGTATCGTTGAATCCTTCTAAATTCATACTTATGGTGAGTTAATACTATCTGATTATTATACTATATTCTAAAAAACAAATCAAATGCTGAATTTGTCAATTAATGGCTTGCGTAAGGCTCCGGAGGTTGTTTTACCTAGATAATAATGGTATAATTTAAGTATGAATAAACGTTTATTAATTATTATAGGTGCTGGTGTGCTTGGAGTGCTCTTTATAGGACTCATTGCTTTTGGAGCCGGCTGTTTTCGTACCAAGGAGTATACTAGTACACAAAGCGATGAAATGATTGAGTTGACATACTACAAGCTTTTTGATGATTCCGAGGTCTTAGAGCCAATTATTCAAGAATACAGAGCGTTGTTTCCAAATGTAAAAATCAATTATCGTCAGTTTACCGATAGCGAAGAATATTATGATCTCATTTTGAATGAACTTGCGGAAGGGGAGGGGCCCGATATGTTTTCCGTTCCCAATACATGGTTTATAAAAAACTATAAAAAAGTTTCTCCGGTACCATCAAATATGTTGCCGTATCAGGTTTTTGAAGATACATTTGTATCGGTGACCATGGACGACTTGGTTAAGCCGGATCCGGAGACCGGCGAACTGCTTGTACATGGTATTCCTATGACAGTTGATACGCTTGCTCTTTACTATAATAAAGATCATTTTGATGATGCTTTGCCGGCACAGGGCAAACCTTCCATAACATGGGATGGTATAAAAGAAGATGTGTTTACTCTTACTAAAAAAGACAATAGTTTTGAACGATTTGAAGTTGCCGGTATCGCTATGGGGTTTGCCAACAACATTTCTCGTGCCGTTGATATTCTTTATCTTCTTATGTTGCAAGATGGCGGTGATATCTATGATCAAAATTACCAGGAAGCTATTTTTGCACAGCAGCAGGGTGTTGACAGTAACGGTGCGGTTATTAAACCTGGACCTAATGCCTTGGAGCTGTATACCGGTTTTGCCGATTCAACAAATAAGAATTATTCATGGAATGCATATCTTGCTGACGCTGATTCCGCTGAAAAAGAAATAACTACTTTTGCACGAGGAAAAGTTTCAATGATTATAGGGTATTCGTATATGTATGAGCAGATTGTCGATGAAATTGGGGAGCTTCAGTCAAAGGGGCTTTCAACCATTGACCCGGAGGTTATACGTATAGCTCCTATCCCACAGAAAAATGATCCTGATCAATCTACCGAGAAACGTGTTGCGTACGCACATTATTTTGCGGAAACAGTTGCAAGAACATCGGAGCATCCCGAGTGGGCGTGGGACTTTCTTGTTTTTGCTACATCAAAGGAATCGTTACAGCATTATAACGAAAAAACACATAAACCAACCAGTCGACGTGACATGATAGAAGAACAGCAGGCGGATCCGATTTATGGTGTTTTCGCACAGCAAATCGGTTTTGCTGAAAGCTTTATTATTTATGATGAAATCGAGTATGCGGATATTTTTACCAAAGCGATCGAATCGGTACTTGCAACAAAAAGTCCGGCAGATGCAATGAAGATTGCACAGGACGAAATAAATGCTATGCTACCTAGCGAAGGATTAATTCCGCACGTAACGGTTCCGGATGAAGAAGAATCAGCTGCTTAGTGCAATAAAAAAATATATTAAACAATGTACTTTTACCGATGTCAGTGCGGCGCTTTTTTATGCATTTGTTTTTTTAATGCCGTTTCAGATTGATGTATTAGCTTATAGTTCAACACTGTTTAAAGGAGGGAATTTTAATCCGTTCACTTCTGTTTTTTATTATCTTGCAGATATCGTCTTTCTTTTAGCGCTGATTGCGTGGGGTGTTTCATTGGTACGCGGAGAATATAAGAAAAAATTGACTTACGGAAAATGGCTTATTGGCGTTATTTTGCTTGCGCTTATTATAGTGGGGGAATGGTCTGTTTTTGTTGCAGAAGACCAATTTCTTTCGTTGCTTGCGCTGCTTCGTCTCGTACAAATGATCGTGATGTATTTTTATATGGCAAACGACGTTACCAACCGTCAAACTGTGATGAATGTCTTTATTGCCTCAGTTAGCGTGCAGGCTGTTATTGCCTTGTTACAATATGTAACGCAGGGATCGCTTGGAATTCATGTGCTTGGAGAGTCGGTTTTAAGTCCGACTTTACCCGGCGTGGCAAAGATGAATATCGATGGAGTTAACACTATGCGTGCGTATGGTACTTTCCCTCATCCGAATATTATGGCCGGATATCTGGTAACGGCCATAATGTTTACTTTTTATCATATACGAAAAAAGGAATATATTGCTTATCCCGTATTGGTATTGTTGCTTGCTGCATTGTTGCTCACTTTTAGTCGTAGTGCTATGCTGGCGCTTTTTATTGCCGGCTTATTTTTTGTTTCAGTTAAAGAAGTGAAAATATCATTAAAATATATACTGCTCGGAGTGAGTTTGCTGGGACTTTTTATTGTTATTGTTAATGCTGAACAAACTATTTTGCATAAGTTGCTTTTTGTGGACCGAGCAAGTTTTGATCAGCGGGTTTTTTATTTTTCCATAGCAAAGTCCATGATGTATGCTCATCCGCTCGGCGTTGGATTGAGTAATTTTACCTTATTAATGCCTGATTATACATTTCTTAAATTGGCGCCATGGGATTATCAGCCGGTTCATAATATGTATATGCTTCTGGCAAACGAACTGGGCTTGCCCGGATTTATTATCTTTGCCTTGTTGTTAGTTGTCCTGGCTGTATATTTGTTTTCAACATATATACAACGAAAACAACGTCATCGGGGTATGGGGCTTTACATACTGGCAACACTTATTGCGTTAGCGATTATCGGGTTGTTTGATCATTATTTGATATCCCTGTATCAGGGGCAGCTGCTTCTGTTTTTAGTTATTGGTCTTGCCGGACACTATATTATGAAAGAAAGCCATTCATAAAATCATGGGCGGTAATTGCTTTTTTACCTTCAGGTTGTAGGGTGACAAGTTTCAAGATACCTTCTTTTGTTCCAAGGAGCAGTTTCTTATCGTGTGTTGAAAACGTTCCCGGTTTTATTGATGGTGATTCTTTGACCGGATGTGCTTCGAGAATTTTTAGACGTTTTCCTTTGTATACCATGTAAATGCCCGGCCATGGGGTGAAAGCACGTAACATGTTGTATATTTCCCGGGCTGTCATAGATGTGGGATTGATAAGTGCATCGGTTTTTTCGATTTTTGAACAATATGTTGCTTTTTCTTCATTTTGTGGAAGGGGAGTGAGAACACCATCATATATATCTTTTAAAACAGAGGGGAGTAGCGTTGCACCTAAATCCGCAAGCCGCTTTGACAAGGTTTCTTGTGTGTCATCTTCTTTAATTGATATTTTTTTTAACAAATACAAATCACCGGTATCAAGTGTTTGATCCATACTCATAAAGGAAAGACCTGTTTCCGAGTCACCGTGCAGCAAGGATGTTTGTATTGGTGATGCCCCTCTATAGTATGGCAATAACGAAGCATGTACGTTTATACAGTCATATGTGGGAATAGAAAGCAGTTCCTGTGGCAGGATCATGCCATATGCTACAACAATAATAAAATCGGGCTCCAGTTTTCGTATGAGTGTCAAAAAATCCGGATTCCCTTTAATTGTTTCGGGTTGTAATACGGGGATTCCCATATCCATAGCAATCGTTTTCACCGGTGGTGGCGTCATAACTTGTTTTCTCCCTATCGGTTTATCTGGCTGAGTCACAACGGCTGCAAGCTCTATTTCATTGTCAACCGCCAGGTGTTTTACAAAGGGGACGGCAAAATCGGGCGTTCCGAAAAATATTACGTTCATATAAACAAAGAATTAAGTGATTTGATTGTACGTTATTGACTTTTTCTTAGCAAACGAACTGTGGTAATATTGTGATTGGATAATAAATTAAATGTATGTCAGCTTTACGACGCTATCTCTTTTCCGATTACTTGGAAGATGAAGAAGAAATAATTTTTGTGGCTCATCGGCACTTCTTTGTGTTTATGCCTGATTTGTTTCGTATAAGTTTTTTCCATATCGTTATTCCTGTGGGATTCTGGTTTGTCTTTCCACAACTTTTATGGCTCTACATTGTGTGGTTCGCCATTGGCTTTATACGCTTTTTGTTTGTACTTCAAGATTGGTATTACGATTGTTGGCTTATTACTAACATGGGTGTTGTTGGTGTTGAATGGACGGGTTATTTCGAGAGAACGTCTTCACGTGTTGAATATCAATCAATTGAGGGAATGAGTTATACCATTAAAGGAGTTATACGTACTATCTTTAATTATGGTGATGTAACACTGGCCAAATTGGGTGGTGCTACTTCGGTAACGCTGAAGGATGCATATAACCCCAAACGTGTTGAGCGAAACTTGGTTGCCTCACAGGAAAAATATTTGGAATCAAAAAATTTCACCGATCAGGAAGTGCTCAAGCAACTGTTGTCCGATTTGGTGGTGCAGCATGTGAAAAAGCATGGATTGCCGGATACGATGAGTGATGAAGAACAGAAGACCGAAAATGTAAAACGATAATATATAATTGTATGGAAACAGTAATATCTTTTATTATCGCCGGCATTATTCTTTTAGCGTTTGTTATCGCTTTTTTTGTATTTATTGCTGCGGGAAAAAAGAAACTTACCGCTGCTCATTGTCACTTTATTGAAAAGCAGTGGAGAACCGTTACCGAAGAAAGTTATCGTAATATGCATACTGCCATTTTAGACGCGGACAAATTATTGGGCCATGTGCTTGAATTACGCGGATATAAAGGGTCTGTAGGAGATCAATTAAAAAGTGCCGGACCACTCTTTACCGCATTGGACAGTGTGTGGTCTGCACATAAAGTTCGAAACCGTATTGCGCATGAAATTGGTGTTAAGATTAATAAAAAACAAGGGCAGGGGGTGCTGCGTATCTATAAAAAAGCATTGAACGATTTAGGGGCAACACTATAACCTATGCATGATTTTCAGCCGTACATTGTTGGTATATCGGGATATCTCGGATCTGGGAAAACCACGGTCTTGAGGTTATTTGAACGAAACGGGTTTCTCGGGATTGATGCAGATGCTATTGTGCATGAACTGTATGAACCGG
>WJKT01000052.1 GCA_014728955.1 Candidatus Peregrinibacteria bacterium | reverse complement strand
TGTTTATGAATTCGCCGGAGTTTATTAAGCCAAAGACAAAAGAAAAGACAAAAGAGTTAGAAAAAGAATCTCAAATATTAAATGTTGAAAGAAAGGATAAATATAAAACAATCGATGAATTGTTTGTTCAAAGTCAGCCGAGTTCAATCTATTATACCTTGTTGGTACTGTCGGTTGTGATTGTTACATGCGGGCTTTTATTGCAAAACGCCCCCATTGTTATTGGAGGAATGCTTGTTACGCCTATATTAACGCCTATCTTGGTTATATCGTTAGGCATTTCAACCGCCGAGTTGGGCGCTACAAAAGGACCGCTTATTCTCCTGGTTAAATCAACATTGTTCTCTATTGTTATTTCGTGTGTTTTTACGCTTCTTTTCGGCATACAGGATATTACCCAAATATTTGTAAACGATCTGCGAACGGCAATGCTTTATTTTATTGTGGCTTCTGCCTCGGGTATTGCGGCAACGTTTGCGTGGGTTCGAAAGGAAGTTTCGGATATTCTTCCGGGGGTTGCCATTTCCGTATCGTTGGTACCGCCACTTAGTTTGTTGGGTATTAATTTGGGAACGTTTTCGTTTGAATACGCACGGTTTTATTTGATTATTTATTTCTTAAATCTTTTTGGAATTATTGTTGGAAGTCTTATTGTTTTCTCATTATTAAAATTCCAAAAAAGTAAAAAAATTGTAAAAGAAAAAGTAAAAGAAGTCGAAGATCTTAAAAAGTTTAAAAAAGCGAAAGATAAAGCTCAAAAAGCTGTTGAGAAAATGGAACAGGTAAAGAAAAACGTTTCTGAGGCAATTGAATTGGAAGAACAGCAACAGAAGAAAAAAAGCGGTCAAGACGAATAGACGTTTTATATCTTCAAGGTTTTGTAAAGTCTCTGCGGGTGTGGTAGTATCTCGTACTAAAATATACCGCTTTATGAACTTGAAATGATAGAGACCAACACCGTATTGCTGGCTTTCGGATTAACTGTTCTGGCCGGTCTTTCTACGGGCGTGGGGAGTATGCTTGCGTTTGTAGCAAAGAGAACAAATACCAAATTACTTTCCGTTGCACTCGGTTTTTCCGCAGGGGTGATGATTTATGTCTCCTTTGTTGAAATTTTCCCTGATGCACGTGAATACTTTACCGCTTCTTTTGGTGAAGCGGGGGGGGCATGGGCAGCTGCCCTTTCTTTCTTTGCAGGTATTGCCCTGGTTGCCATTATCGATTGTATTGTTCCATCATTTGAAAACCCTCACGAAGTTCATACGCCTGAAGAAATGCGTGATAAACGAAAGGCGCGTCGTTTTAAAAGACTGCATCGTGTTGGTATGTTTACCGCTGTTGCGATAGCTATACATAATTTTCCGGAAGGGCTTATAACGTTTATGGGAACGTTATCCGATGTAAAGCTGGGAATAGCACTTGCTATTGCAATAGCTATTCATAATGTCCCTGAAGGTATAGCTGTTTCCATTCCTATTTATTATGGTACCGGCAGTAAAAAGAAGGCATTTTTTTACTCGCTGTTGTCAGGGTTTGCCGAACCGGTGGGTGCGTTGTTCGCCTTTTTCTTCCTGGCAAATTATATGACTGATATGGTGTTTGGAATTATGTTTGGGGTTATAGCGGGGATTATGGTGTATATATCACTTGATGAATTATTGCCGTCTTCGCAAAAATACGGGCACCATCATTGTTCAATATACGGTTTGATTAGCGGAATGGCGCTTATGGCTATTAGCTTGCTTATGGTGTGATATACTTTTGATGATGCGATTTTTGTAAACCGTTTCTATGTTTATTCATGAAATTTCTCCTATTATTGCTTCGTTTGGCGGATTAACACTTCGTTGGTACGGCCTGCTTTTTGTTATAGGTTTATTAATTAATTTCTTTTTTACCCGATGGATTTTTAAGCGCGAAAAATATCCTGTTTCCCATTTTGAAACAGTCGCTTTGTTTTTGTTTATCGGTATGGTTATCGGTGCTCGTTTGGGACATGTTTTTTTCTATGAAGCGGATTTTTATTTACAACATCCTCTTGAAATATTGTATATATGGAAAGGCGGTCTTGCCAGTCACGGAGCTGCTATTGGTCTTTTTGTAGCGTATGTATTGTGGCTTGCGTTTCAGCGTGTTCGTTTTACAAAATATGCTGATTTGTTGGTTTTGGGGATGCCTATTACCGCCGGTTTTGTACGGTTGGGAAACTTTTTTAATTCGGAAATTGTAGGGAGACCTACGGATGGAAGTTGGGGAGTGGTATTTACCAAATTGGGAGAAGATTTTCCTCGCCATCCATCACAATTTTATGAAGCCGGATTAAGTTTTGCAATTTTCTTCGTGCTCTTTTTTGTTTACCGTTACTATTACAAAAAATTACCACCGCTTTTTATTCTTTTCTTGTATGTATTGCTCTATTTCAGTACCAGATTTATTGTTGAATTTTGGAAAAAAAGGCACATTCTTTCGCAAGACATACCACTTTCAATGGGGCAGTGGCTCAGCATTGTACCGGTGGTGATAGCACTTGGGTATTTTGTATATGTGGGAATACGCGGACGTAAGGCTATTGACTCATAGCTTGTACCGCTTGTTTGTATTTTTCATGAATCATACTCCTGTCGAATTCGGCACACTCTTTGCTGAGCGTTTCCAGTTCCTTCTCGTTTATATGTGATAATGCTTCTTTGAAAAAATGATTGTTTTCTGTATCAATATGTTTTCTGTAAAAAGTTATAAAGCTTTTCAATAACGAAATTATTTCCGTGTGCGCGTTTGTATCTCCTTTTTGTTGTTTTTCATGGAGCGTTTTTAGTTTTTGTATCTTTTCTCGCGCTTCAACATGTTCCTCCAATAACTTTGCCAATGTCTTTTTAAGATTTTCTTTGAGATTTTTTTGCCCAATCTCTCTAAACAAAATATCTTCTTCTTTTCCATGATGTGTTTTATCTCCGTACGTAATAAAAAAATCAAGCACGTCATGAAGGAAACAAGGTGGTTCTTCTTGCTTTTGTATTGTTGGGATCTTTTTTTCAAGGGCATTTAGTAAGTCTAAAATAAGGGTGTGTTCGCGTATAATAAGATCAAAGGGATTCATAATGCATTATGGTAATAAGATAGTATGTCTTTGATATGATAAATAAACAGCTGTTTACTCACAAGTGTATTTAGTTATATTATACATAGGAGAAAAAACACTATTTATTAAAAAGACAGATATGAAAATCAAACCGAATTATGTTGTTATTCCGCTTATTACTGTTGCAGTTGCTGTTATTGGCAGTATTTTTACTTCGCTTGGTATGCCGTGGTACAACAATGAGCTTATTAAGCCGGCACTGACACCGCCCGACTGGATTTTTCCGGTTGCGTGGAATATTATTTTTATTCTAACCACCGTTTCAGCGTTAATTACGTGGAATAAGAGATACGTTGAAAGCAGATACTTGCTTGTGTTTCGTAAGAAAGAAATCGATGTCATCTTTTTGTTTGTAGTTGGCCTTTTTATCGCTAACGCTATTTTTAACGTATTATGGAGCTTGCTTTTCTTTACACTGCATCAGCTTTCATTGGCACTTTTCGAGATGATTATTCTTGAAATAACCATAATCCTTATCATGGTTTTATTATGGAAACGTTCAAAAATAGCTTCACTTCTTTTGATTCCGTATGCCGGCTGGGTTGGTTTCGCAACATATCTGACATTGCAGATAGCGCTCTTAAACTAGACTGCGAGACTCTTTCGACTATTCAAATTCTTTAAGAAGCGAGGTGATCGAATAGTGTTTTACCTCTTCAACCGGAGTGGTTTTTATACCTTTCCTATTCGGTAATCGTTCTAAAAAGTTTTTTCGTTTTTTATCTTGATAGAGCACGCCTAAATAAATATTCTTTTCAAAGTCTTCTACGATTTTTTTCGCTTTTTTAAGATTGTCCGCACGATAATTTTTCATATCATCCGTATATTTAATTCTATCCCAATACCATTGTTGCGGTGTGGCTTTATTATATGTCGGACATACTTGTAAAATTTCAACAAATGCAAATCCGTTATGATTCAGCGCTTCCCGAAGGACGTATGTCATATGCTTAACGTCTCCCGAGAATGATCGTGCAACAAATGACGGGTTCAAATTGAGTACAAATTCGCTTGGGTTCATCGGTTCAATAAACACGCCATCGGGTGATCCGTTCATAGGAAATCCTTTTGGTGTTGTTGCCGAGGCCTGCCCTGTGGTCAGCCCGTAATTGTGGTTGTTATGCAGAATAAAAACCATGGGATAATCACTGCGTACAGCGTGAATCAAATGGTTTATTCCCTCACTCATTGTTCCTCCATCTCCCCCTGAGGCAATAACGGTTAATGCCGGGTTTGCAAGGCATGCGCCTGCTGCAGAGCTGATAACTCGTCCATGCAAACTATGCAAGGTATAGCCTCCGATTTTGTCCGAACCGTTTCCGTTACACCCTATGTCAAAACAATACAGTATGTTATGTGGTTTAATACCTTCAAGCGTTAATGCTCGTTTAAGCGCATTTTGTATTTGATAATTTCCGCATCCGTTACACCAGGTTATAACTTCTTCATTTTCGTACCCGAGATATGTTTCTTTATTATCAAAGAGGGTTTTTAGATTTTTTTTAAGTGGAGTATGTGAAGATTTCATAGGGGGGTGTTATCATTTAGATTTAATACGTTTTTTAATGTATGCCGTTACTTCATCGATATAGAATGGTCTGCCGTTGTATTTGAGTAGTTTATCTTTAAATGATTGCTTGGTTTGAGCTTCAATATGTTCACCGAATTGTCCTCTGAAATTATTTTCAATAAGATAAACGGCTTTGTTTTTCTTAAAGAATTCCTGTGCCGGTTTTTCCTGTATTGGCCATACATAATCATAGTGAAGATAGCTCACGGCGATACCTTCTTTTTTAAGCAGGTTAATCGTGTCGAGCATAACCGTTTTCGAACTTCCCCATCCTATAAAAGCAATGTCGGCATCTTTTTTTGCACCATATATAATCGGTTTTGGTAAATGTTTCTTTAAGGTGCCTTCTTTTCTGAGTCTTTTTTCAACCATATCTGCGACAGGTTTTGCATCTTCGGTTATTCTGCCATCCGGTTTATGTTCATCACTGTTTGCATAATAGAATGTTTTGCTTGAGCCCGGCAGCCATCGTTTTGAAATGCCCGATTTGGTGAGGGCAAATCGGTCTTCCGGTTTTAATTTTTCAAGGTCCGCTTTCTTGGTCACCAACCCTCGTTTAATCGGTATGGTTTTTTGTTTAAACGGAGTAATTGTTGAATATTTTTCCAGCACTTCTTTTTCGGTTAAAAGAATAACCGGTATTTGATATGTTTCTGCAATATTAAAGGCATGTTGAATGAGTTCGAACGATGATTCTTGATCACTGCAGGCTATAACTGCTCGTGCAAACTCTCCGTGTGCAGCGTACACGGCAAGGTTGAGATCCCCCTGGCATGTCCAGGTAGGTAATCCAGTTGCCGGACCGGGTCGTTGCCCCAAAGCAAGTACCAGCGGTGTTTCGGTTATTGCAGCCATTGAAACACTTTCCGTCATTAAGTCAAAGCCGCCACCTGATGTTGCAACCAGTGATCTGCTTCCCGCATGCATTGACCCTATCGTCATTTGTATGGCGGTGATTTCATCTTCCGCTTGTTTTACGACGATACCTGTTTCGTGTGATGTTTTACCAAGATACGTGAGGACGCCGCTGATAGGACTCATGGGATACATATAATAGTTCCGCAGGCCGGCGTGAATAGCTCCCAAACTGAGAGATTCCGTTCCGTCTATGAGGATAGTTTTTGGTACTTTTTTATTTCGTTTTATGGTGTAGGTCGGGACTTTCTTTATCCCCTCCGCTTCATAGCCGGCATCAATACACTTGAGATCGATTTTAAGCAGTTTTGGTTTCGATTTGAATTGTCTCGATACTTCATCTTTTAATTCTTGTTTTTTGAATCCTAGTACTTTCCATAGCAGACCTAGCAGCACCATGTTCACCATAAGATTACTACCTCCCAACTCTTTGGCTATTGTTCGAGCGGGAAGATATAAAACTTTAACGTTACGTTTTTTTGCTTGGGCTTTTAGTTCGGGAATCAGTTCGTGTCGTTCATAACCGTGTATCAAAATACCACCGCGTTTTATTGACGGTATGTGTTCGGTTAATCCGTGACGATCCAAGGCAATCACTATATCGGCTTTACTTGAAAGTGCACGTATTTCGTGTGTGGCAAATTCTATTTGAACGTTTGAACTGCCGCCTTTTATTAATGAGGGATATTCTCGGTCGACGGTCATATAAAAGCCGAGATCTTTAAGAGCTCGAGCAATAATTTTCCCGCTACTGAGGAGACCCATGCCGCTTTCCCCGGCTATTTTTACAATTGTTCTTTTCATTTATGCAAGTTGTTTAGCAATTTCATTGGCCCATTTCTTCACTCTGGTTTCCAGGTGAGGAACGGGTGTTTTATTAATACGAAGTGTTGGGGAGAGGAGTGTCCCGTCGTTATCTTTTACGGTCTTTTCCAGAATAGCTGCCGATTCTATAATATACTCGGTGTTATATTTGTTATCTCCCAATCCGATAACAGCAAAGGTGTTACCGCTGATATTTTTTGATGAGCAGCTTTTAATAAAGGCGCGCATGTGATCTTGCAAAAGTCCCTGTCCGTAGGTGGATGAGGCTAAAATACAAAGATCGTATGCCCCCATGTCATCGGGAGAACTGTTTTCTGCACGCTGCATGACGGCTGTATGGTTTTTCGCTTTGAATATATGCAAAACCTCGTCACAGACAAGTTCGGTGTTGCCGCCTGTGCTGCCAAAAAGTATAAGTATTGAAGCCATAAAATCTGGTTTAAAACTTCTTAAATCTTATTATACGAGGTTATTACCGTCAAGGTAAGAAGGGTTTGCAAATGGGGAAGATGATCGCTATACTAAAAACAATAATAATTCCTATTATTTATTATTTTTACTATTAATAACCCAAAAATTATGACTCATACTGATGATTGTCATTGCAATGATGAATGTTGCAATACTCTACAAATTGGAAAACCCGCTCCTGAATTTAAAATGGAAGGGTACTTTAAAGGAAAAATGAAGCACTATCATCTTGATGATTTTAAAGGGAAATGGGTGTTGCTTTTTTTCTACCCACTTGATTTTACGTTTGTGTGTCCGACCGAACTTATTGAACTTAGTAAAAAACATAAAGATTTTGAAAAGATCAATGCACAAGTGCTGGGAGTGAGTGTTGACAGTGTGTATTCGCATGAGGCATGGCTTAAAGACATAGGTGATTTTGAATATCCGCTTTTAAGCGATATGACAAAAGAGGTAAGTCGTGATTACCATGTGCTTGTTCCGGAAGAAGGTATAAGTTTGCGCGGTGCGTTTATTATTGACCCGGAAGGAATTGTCCGCAGTTATACCATTAACGATGTCACTATCGGACGTAATATTGATGAACTTGTTCGTCTTATAAAAGCTTTCCAAACGGGTGATTTGTGTCCGGTTGGATGGAAAGAGGGAGATAAAACCTTAGGGAAGGCGTAATAGAAAAAATAAGAGGCGCACATCTGATTTTCACATGCTAGGCCACGAAATAAGTGGGAAGAAGCAGAGGTGAGACGTGCGCCTCAACGTATTGCTCTATAATCCCTCGTGCAATCGTATCGGGGATTTTTTACTATCCCTGAGATTACAGGAGATCAAAGAGCGGTGACAACAGGGTCGACTAGAATGGTCCTGTTACCAAGTTGGTCTTTTAAGAAGATGAAAGACCAGCTCCCTACCGTTCTTTGGATGGATTCTTTTATGACGTTACCACCATCGTCTTTTCTTGTGTTTTTGTTTTTTTGTCATCAATCGCGAGGATATGATGTAACGAATTTTTGTTTCGTTTGTTTTTGTTTTTTGTGCAAAGAACCTGCCATTTTCGCTCCCGGTGAAGGGGGCGAAAAGGAGACTACTTTTGAAGGTGGCAGTAGCCGGCTGCCATCGAAAAGTAGGGAGGGGGAGATCATGAAAATTTTCATAATCCGCTCTCTCCCGGCTTTTGTTTTTATTTTGGTTTTCAAATATCGTTAAATCTATTCATTATAGCAGTAAAAGAGAATTGTTTCAATGCTTTAATGCTGGATTTTTTCCGTTAAATGCCTATAATAAGGGGGCTTTATTAGAGAAACGTATATGGACAAGCAGCTACCGGGTACATTATTTCTTATTGTAGGCCCTTCCGGTGTGGGGAAGGGTACGGTTATCGCTCATTTAAAAAAGCGAAGACCCGAATTTGATTATCCCATATCAGCTACAACCAGAAAACCGCGCGCCGGAGAAGAAGATGGTGTGGTGTATCACTTTGTGGATCGAGATACGTTTGAACGTATGATTGAGGAAGGAGAACTTCTTGAATATGCGATTGTTCACAATAAAGAGTATTACGGGACGTTAAAAACTCCTATTCTGGATGCGCTAAAGGAAGGAAGAACCGTTATTCGTGAAGTTGATATGCAGGGATGTGAGTCAATTCAGGAGGTGTTGCCTGAAGAAAATGTGGTGTCTATCTTTTTAACGGTTCCCGATAAGCAGGATTTAATTGATAGAATTCAAAAGCGTGGCAAACTGCCAGCGGAAGAGATTAAACGTAGAATGGAAAGTGCTGAAAAAGAGTTTGCCAAAGGTGGAGAAGTTTGCAATTATCAGGTGCCGAGCTTAAATAATAAGGTTAAAGAGTGCGTAGACAAAGTTGAAGCGATTATAAATTCGGAAATTCATGCGGAAGATACGCACGATATCAATGGGGCGTAGCCAAGTGGTAAGGCAGCGGGTTCTGGTCCCGCGATTCGGGGGTTCGAATCCCTCCGCCCCAACCAGATGAAACTTTCAGATTTTTGCGCCGAAAGTTGATTTTTTATTTCTGCGCGCTGTATTGGCGAATTTTGGCTGTATTTGGCCAAAATTTTATACTCATCCAAAAATTCAAAGCCCACTTTTTTGT
>WJKT01000051.1 GCA_014728955.1 Candidatus Peregrinibacteria bacterium | reverse complement strand
GTATACAGTTTTGGATTCAGATTGAGTTTCTTCAGTACTTTTTTTTGGTCGATTTTTTTGGTGAACTCAAGGCTGACGGGAAATCCTAAGATTTTTATGGTTTCCGGTGAAACTCCTTCATCCATCAGCACTTTTGCAGTGTCTTGATTGGGAACGATTCGATAATCCGCATCAGCAATGAGCCAGGCCTTATGTATTGAAATCGAATCGGTAATAATATTAATAAATTGTGCTCCCGGATGCTTTTTCTTCCACATTTGTGCAACGGCATAATCCCAAATGGGGAAGGTCGAAACAATAATATCGGGATCATGTTCTTTGAGTAATTTCTTCATCGCCGATTGTAGCGAGATATAATTGATGGCATTAAGAAATTTCACCGACCACCTCTTATCCGATAGTTCAAAAAAAGCTTTATAAAATGAAGGGATAAATTTAACCGATTTATCATACATTTTTTGTGTTGTGCGGCTAAATCCTTCCGAAAGCAGTTGAAAAAAATCTACCATGGCGACGTTTACCTTGTCTCCGTATTGAAGTTCAAGAGCTTCTTTTGTTGCACTACTTGCACTAAAATGTCCTTTTCCCATCTTGGCGTAAAGAATGAGAACGTTTTTCTTTTTCATTGAACATAATAAAAAATACCAGCGATATTCTAATCGTTCTGCGTTAAAATAGAAAGTTAATTTCTAATCAAACATCCACGGATAAGCCATTTGCACCTCATGTACAAGGGTTTCGGGTTTAAATATACCCAGTTCCGTAATAACACCGGTGAATATGTCGGGAGCGGTTATTTCGAAAGCGGGATTGTAGATTCGAACACCCTTTGGTGGCTTTTCCCAGACCTCTTTTGTATCACGTTCTTCAATTTCTTCTTCAAAACCGTAGACGGTGTCCGGATTGAATTTCCATGAGTTGGTACATGAATATGCCGGGATCCTACAATCATGAGCACATTCCGCCAGCATCTCGGTCCCTATTTTATTAATCAGTTTTCCTTCTGAGGTAACGGCATCGCATCCGAACAGAAAAAGATCTGCTTTGCGCAGCATGGACCTGCCCGCACTGTCAACAAAATGCGTTACCGGAATACCTTTTTTCGCCAACTTTGTAGCTGTTTTTCTTCCTTGAAATTTTGGACGTGTTTCCGTGTTGTAAACTTCGAATTTTTTCCCTTGTTCAAAGGCTTTTTCAATAATAACCCGTACTGTTGAGGAGTGACAGTGAGTAAAAACAATCATGCCGTCATGGATTTTTTTTGCACCATACTCGGCGATATGTTTTTTTGATTCTTTAAAGTGTTTGATAACATCGTCGGTAACATCGGGGTTGTTTTGATAATTTTCCAAACAATAACGAAGAGCGTTTCGTAATGCCGGTTCCGTTGCCCGTGTATTTTTTAATTCCTGATAGGCATGTTCAAGGTCTTTTTTGTCACGCGTTTCTTCCAGCTTAAGAGCAAAGGCCTTTACGCCCGCAACGGCAACGTTTTCAGCACCCTGAATTTCCAGGTTTTTTATTTGCTTGATGATGTCTTTATATGTCATAGGTGCGTATTATTTAATAGTATATGCTTTGCGGTATTGCAATTTCTTAACATAAGTTATACGTGTTTTGTTTTCGGTGTATACCGTGTAAAGCGGTTCTCCTTTTTTAATGATATCACCGATTTTTTTATGGATAATGATACCTGCCCCCTTATCTTGAGGAGCTCCGGCGGTTCGGGCGATATTGGCTATTAATTTGTTGTGTATGCTTTTTATCGTACCGGCTTTTTTCGCTTTAACGACAAACGTATGTTCGCCGCGTTTTGGTAGTCTTTTCTTTCCCTGCGCTTTAACGATTTTTTGAAATTGCTTCCACGCTTTCCCGGTTTCCAGAACGGCACGGGCTTCTTTTTTGGCTTGATATTTGAATTTGTATTTACCCGTAAGGTACAGAAGTTCCGTAACAAGCATAATTGATTTTTTCTTAAGATCTTCGGGAGCACCGGGTTCATTTTTTAAAATTTTCATAATATCTTCCACTTCAAAGAGTGGACCTATGCCATATCCAACAGGTTGATCGGCACTGGTGATAACCACCTTCATTTTCATGCCAAGCAGTTTTGCGATGCGGAGGAATCGTTTTTTGAGCACGTTTGCCTCTTTTTTCGTTTTTACTTTTCCCTGATCTCCCATAGGAATATCAATAATGACATTATTCGATGATACCGAATATTTTTTTGCCATAATTGACGCGAGCAGCATGCCTTGCGGGTCGAGTTTAAGCGGATAACGGACTCTGATTAATTTGTCATCAGCTGCCGCTAGATCGACGCCGCCACCCCAAGTAATGAAACCGCCTGCTTTTTTGGCGATTTTTTTCAGAGTATCTACATCGTTTTTAACGTTTGCTACAACTTCCATGGTGTCAGCTGTTCCCGATGGACTGGTAATTGCACGTGATGAAGTTTTCGGCATAACGTATCCGAGTGCGGTAATCATCGGTACAACCAGCATGGTTGTTCTGTTTCCCGGAACGCCACCGATACAATGTTTATCCATAACTATCTTGTGTCTGAATGTAAGTTTGCCGCCGTGCTTTACAATGGCTTTAGTTAAATCAGCCGTTTCACGATCCGATAAGCCACGGGTAAAACATCCGGCCACAAAATATGTCATTTCAATGTCAGAGAGATCATCGTTAACAATATCTTTAACGATAATATCCATTTCTTTTGCCGTTAATCGTTCTCCTTCGAGTTTTTCTTTAATGTGTTGATCTGCTTGCGGTTTTGGAGCAACTTTTACTTTGATGGTGTTTCTGCTGGTAACTCCCAGTTTATCCCAGGTTTCCGCAAAAAGTCCGATTTGATTATCTTTAAGTTCTTTATTGTCCGTGATATCGACAATGGCGGTTAGTTCTTTTTTCCCTACGAACAGATCAATACGTTCGGATGCCCGAACATCAAGTTTTTCCGCACTTGTCTCATTAAGAATAGCGACGTAACGGTGACCGACCCGGATAGGGATTCTTTTTGGTTTAAATGACATCATAATGAATAAAGATTATAGGTTATTGTAAATAGTGGGCAATTTCCCGTGCCATTTGTTTGCCTTCATTGGCTTTAATGACAAGCACATGAACGGAACTCTTTTTATCATGAATAGCAGTGCTGTTTGCACGATTTTTTCTGCTGTCGAGAGTTATCCCCAGATGGCTGAGATATGAACAAATGTCTCGTCTGAGATACCATGCGTTTTCTCCTATACCCGCAGTAAACGAAAGGGCATCAAGACCATTGAGCGCAGCAGCATATGAACCGATTTTCAAAGCAATATCATAGGCGAGTTTTTCCAGTGTAAAGCATGCTTTTTTATTCTTTTTTTGTGCTTTTGCCCAAATATCACGAACATCAGAACTTTTTTCGCTTAGCGCCAAAATACCGCATTTATTATTTAACAGGGTATCCATTTTGTTTGTATCAATGTTAAGTTTTTCCGTCATATACAAAGGAAGAGCAGGGTCTATCGATCCGCTTCTTGTTCCCATAGGAATACCTTCAAGTGGAGTAAATCCCATACTGGTATCTATACATACATTATCTTTGATTGCACTTATGCTTGAACCGTTTCCCAAATGACATGTAATGATTTTTCCTTTGTTTTTGCCAAGATGATTATAGGTTTGATGTGCCACATATCGGTGGTTTGTTCCGTGAAAGCCGTATTTTCGGATATGATAGGTTGTATACCACTCTCGCGGGACAGCATATCGATATGCTTTTTCAGGTAGGGTTTGATGAAAAGCGGTATCGAAAATGGCGATATGCGGTGCATGTTTAATATATTCTTTTGCAGCATATATCCCTTCTAAATTGGCGGGATTGTGAAGAGGTGCAATCTCGGAAAGTGCTTCAATATTTTGAATCACCGGTTTAGTGAGCTTGGTTGCTTTTGAGTATTTTTCACCGCCGTGTACCACTCGATGGCCGACTGCGTCTATTTCTTTTAATGAGTCGACAACGCCAAATTCAAACAAAATATTGATGGCTTCTTTTAAAGCCCTGGCGTGTTTTGGTATCCGTTTTTTATAATGCGTGTGTTTTTTTCCTGCAGATGCTTCAAAAAAACATGATGCTCGTCCAATGCCGTCTACAATTCCTTCATACAAGGTATCAAAACGTTTATGGGCGTGTATCAATTGGAATTTGAGTGATGAAGAGCCGGCATTTACGATAAAAAGTTTCACGATTTACATTTTTATTAGATGATTGCACTTTACGGGATCTTCTTGTGCTTCTAGCGAAGTAAAAGCAACAAGATTAACAATATCTTTGTAGTTGCATCCCCGTGATAGATCATTAACGGGTTTGTTTAAGCCCTGAAGCATCGGACCGATAGCTTTTGCTCCGGCCAGTCTTTCAACGAGTTTATACGCAATATTTCCCGCTTCAAGATTTGGAAATATAAGTATGTTTGCATCCCCCTGCAATGTTGATTGTGGAAATTTTCTTTTTGCAACATGGGGGACCAATGCAGCATCAACCTGCATTTCTCCTTCTATGATTAATTGTGGATTTCGAGCTTTTACCATTGCTGTTGCTTCCCGGACCTTGTCAACATGTGGATGGTCGGCAGAACCCGCAGTTGAGAATGACAACATAGCTATGCGAGGTTCGAGACAAAATTTTTGTGCCGTTTTTGCCGTATCCATAGCTATGTCTGCAAGTTCATGGGAATTCGGTTCGATAATTACCGCAGTGTCGGCGAATAACAATAGTCGTTTTTCGAGAACAAGGAAATACACTCCTGAGACTTTATGAAATTGTTCTTTTGTTTTAATGATTTTTAATGCCGGCAATATCG
>WJKT01000050.1 GCA_014728955.1 Candidatus Peregrinibacteria bacterium | reverse complement strand
TTCCATATTTAAAAAAAAAAAAATTAATTATTACTTATATAGACCGTCCGCCTTGCCCTTGCCCCGAATAATTCGGATGCCCGACCGCATAGGTGCCGTCATGCCCGTATCTCAGTTCCTTCCGTCCTTCATAGGAAAGTTTTCGCACGCCCAAGATCCTTTTCCAGATGGCTTCAATATGCCCCATATGCGGCGTTTTATATGGAAATAGCCGCACCCACTTGTTTCCTTGCTTAATCTTTTTCCCGTAGGTCAGATTATTATGGACGCCCGCCATCATATCGTATTTCACATAATGTTTCTTTTTGTGATCTCCGTATGGACCAGGATCTGGAATAAATTCCTCATTAAACATCAGACTTCGGGGCATGCTAAAGTTATAGCACCGATCCCTTCGCTGTTTATTCTGACCTTTTCTCTGATCACTGGTCGCGGTACAATAATGTTCACGGTAATATTGACAGCTCGGTCCCAAACATCCGTCCACGATCCAAATTGCTTTATCCCCTTGCTGTACAGGATAGCAGACCTTTTCCACGTAGGTTCTCAGTTCTCCCATTACATAAACACCTCTAATAGGAACATGATGATCCCGAACACATTATCCCGATACAGATACGCAATCCAGCCCACCGTGAACGCACTGCTTAGTTTAGACACGATCGCATACCAGAATTTTTCGGTCGAATCAATTAATTCAATATTCGGGTCGGCTTTTTTCGTCTTTTTAACGTATTCTTCCAATGTATCCTTTATTGCTTCAGTCATGATTTATCCCTCCTTTTTGGCTTACCACGGTAGCTTAATATTAAACAGCGATGACTTCTTTTTCTTTGATTTCTTCTTCGATTTCTTCTTTGATCCGCCGAATAATCCACCGATATTCTTTGCAAAGTCGGTAATTCCTTTGCCCACATTCTTGATCACCTTATCGCGTTCCTTTTCCAGTTTTTTCGTCGTTTCCGTTAAATCCTTCACAGTGCGGTCAAACACCTTGGGTGCGGCTTCCATACTCCGTTTTGACGCTTGTTTCCATGCCTTATCAATTGCTTTCAGATTTTGCCCCATTTGACCACCCACCTTATCCATAAGTTGCGCGGCTTCCCGTCTGAATTCTTTACCCTTCTGAAGGAACTGTTGTTTTGTTCCTTCTGCCGCCTTAGCCAAATTTGCCCCCGTGTCAGCGGCAAACTTTCCAACGTTTTGCGTAGCATCGGTAAAAAACCCAGTCACATTTTTGCCCACATCACCGAAAAATTTCCCGACATTCTTCATCCCGCCCTCAAAGAAGTCCTTGATCTTTTTGAACGGATTGAACTTTTTACTCAAAAATATAAACAGCACGATGGCGATTCCCAGACCGCCCAGCCCGAGCAAAATTTTCAACATTTTTTTAGAACTTTGCTTCGTCTGTTGATTTTGGAACATATTCATCAGCATCGGCATCATTGTACTTATTGCTACCATTTTTGATCACCTTTAGATGGTTTTCCCGCGACTATTATGCGTCAACATCTTTTGCCCGCGTCCGCCGTTTCCTTTACTGAATTTTGAGAACACCGTATCATAAAGCATCGCCAGCCATTTTCCGCCCGCACTTACATTTTGCAGAAAGTCGGCAACTTTTTTCAGATCAAAGTTGCCCAGGTCTATATCAAACGTTTTCAATGTTTTTTCGATAAATTGCATATTATCGGCAAATGTATCAACCATTTCAAAAAATTCGTCTCTGTTATACCGCCGAACCCAATTATACACTGGTTCCAATTTTTCTCCCAGATCAAGCACTCGCGAGCCGATCCACAACCCGCCGCCCACCAATAACATCATAGGTAGCGAATCGATCATTTTATCCAGACTGAACGCATCCTTGATTTTTTCCCCGATTTCATCTAAGTTTACCATTGATATCACCTTTATTGCGTCGGACTGAGCAATTCTTCGACTTCTTCTGGCAAATATCCCAACCCTTCAACCAGTCGACACTCAACATTTGCGGTGCCCGTCACGGTACCGCCCGCAGTAGACGGTTCATGATACCCGACCACGGTCGCATCGGAATATACATAAATTTTGTCATGAGTTTTTCGGACTGGTACGTAATTTTTGATGGGGCTGAATGCTGGTTGGCGCTTTTTTTTAACCGTGTCTGTAGTTATACCAGGAGAACTGCCGCTATCACCCATTGCATCCGTAGCAGTCAGACAGAATGTTCGAAATCCCAGATTAATGGAATCTTCTGGGTTCCAACTGGTCATTGGTTGCCTTGAAATCCATGTGCTCAAATTCACGCCGAATAATTTTGTTTCTGCATCAGCAGGAACTGCCGATAATGACATATCAATTAACCAGATCATGCCATACAGCAATACTTCTTCCACTTTATACTCATTGAGCATATCTTGCGGGAACAAATCGGCACTTTCAAATTCTTGCACCTGAGGAGTACTTTCATATTCCTCAAACCGTTCCGCACCAGATGCTGCAGAAATTGCCCCACTGATGTTTATATTCCTCGTCTTTTTTTCGCTGATCGCAATAAATCCGCTGGGACTTCTCACAATGAACCTTCCCGCTTCGCGTTGGACGATCTCTAACGCGTTAAATCCGCCAAATGTCGGTTGTATTCCGATTACAACCACTTTGTTATTTCCTTCGACAAATACCATAGTCATCAATCCTTTTTCTTAAATTTACGGCACTCCTTTCATTGGAGTTTATTATGCACGTATAGCCAATTGTTCGCGTTTCATACGTTTTGCGAACAAAAGGGTATATACGGATGTTTTGACCATAATATGCTTGAATCGAAGTATACTGTAAGGAAAAATCTTCGAGCAAAAGATGGCTCTATGAAGTGGACTACCCAGAACAAGTGTTATGCTAATGTTTGCAAAGATCGCAAAACGTATGTTTCACGATTTGCAGCTTTGCGTCAATCGACATGTTTAATCTAATGTTTTTTTTTGTATATAAATGTTTCTTTTCAGGCGAAAGTATACAAAAAATGTATAAATTAAGCACACCCTTCATTTTGCGTCTAATGTACCTATTACTCAGATCAACCCGATATTTAAGCATTAAGTATCCAAAATTATTCCGTAATATGCGAACGAGCTTCGAAAGAATCTTTCGTGAATTTCCGACAATATTACCCCGATACCCTAACAACACCAATTACCCTTCCGGGAACTGAATTTGTTTTTGCCGCGGAAAAAAACTCCGCGAACAAATTCAGTTCACAATTTCAAGATAAAGAAAAGCATAACTCAAAGCAAATTCAAAAAAAGAAAAGTTTCCGTATTTTCTCTATTGTGAGAAAAACTGATTACCAACGTATGTATTCTAGAAGATGCATAATATTTATATAGATCATATTATAATAATTCTAGTACAGTATACTTCTTTTTACAATGGTTATGATATAAATTAATACCATTCAATGAATGTAACTAAAATTATAAGAATAATTTACAACATTTGTATATATTATAAACAAATGTATTCATGAAAATAAAAGATGGTAAATAAATTTCTGTGAACTGAAATTCATTGTTTAATAAGAAAGTATTCATTAAGATTTTTAATCCA
This sequence comes from Candidatus Peregrinibacteria bacterium, assembly GCA_014728955.1. GTDB lineage: Bacteria > Patescibacteriota > Gracilibacteria > UBA1369 > PNNO01 > PNNO01. The sequence continues at coordinate 91 of WJKT01000050.1, read as the reverse complement.
TCTAGGAATTATACTTTATCCTAATAATAACTCCAATCTGATTGGTAAAAATTCTAATTTTTTTCGTAGTATTTTTTGAATATAAGATAGG
>WJKT01000049.1 GCA_014728955.1 Candidatus Peregrinibacteria bacterium | reverse complement strand
TCGACTTGAAGATAAAGTTGATTTTCTCTCTGCTGCAAAACAATTATATGATATGGGGTTTTCGCTTTTCGCGACGCAGGGAACCTCAGAATTTTTGACACATCACGGCATCAAAAATACGCATCTTTACAAGGTCAGTAAAAAGAAAAAGCCAAATATTCTCAACCATTTAGCGGCAAAGAAAATCGATCTGGTTATTGATATACCAAAAAATTACACTCGTGAAGAAATAACCGATGGATACACAATTCGACGCACCGCTATCGACATGAATGTGCAACTTATTACCAATGTACAAGTAGCAAAGCTTATTGTTGAGGCATTGCAGAATTATAAGATTGACGACTTGGCAATCAAACGATGGGACGAATACCTTGATGCATAATTTACTGTTCGCTTCGTAATTTATGCAAAATGCTAATAGCTGCCATCGCACCGTCACCGCCGGACGCGATAACTTGTTTTACCGACCCCTGACGTATATCGCCACCCGCATAGAGCCGCGGATGTGAACTTTGCATGGTAGCATTAACAACAACCTCTCCATGCTCAAGCTTTACCTGTCCTTCAAGAATTGAAGAATTGGGTATATATCCAATAAAAATAAAAACCCCTTCCGTAGCAAATTCATACTCTTTATCGTTTTTCTTATCGTAAAGCAACACACGATCAACTTTACCGTCATCCCCGGCACGTATTTCTTTTACTTCATGTTCCATAAGGAATTCTATTTTTTCATTTTTTTTCGCCAAATCTTCCAAATATTTTTCCCCGGTAAACGTGTCCCGCCGATGTACAATAGTTACTTTACTGGCATGCTCCGCCAGCGCTATCCCTTCGTCAAGAGCAGAACTGCCACCACCCACAATAATGCACTCTTTATCTTTATAAAAAGCACCATCACAGGTTGCGCAGTATGAAACACCTTTCCCGCGGTATTTATCTTCTCCCGGAACACCTAATTTTCGCGGATTCGAACCAAGACTCGCCAATACATATTTGGCTTTATATTCGCCGTTTTTTGTCTTCAGCGCAACATGATCATCGTGTAAATCAAGGGTTTCCACACCTTCATACTTCATCTCAAGACCAAATTTTTGCGCATGATTCATCATTTTTTGCGCAAGATCAAAACCGTTAATGTGTTCTATGCCCGGATAATTTTCAATATTATCGGTTAACAGCAATTGTCCACCGGGGGCTTCTTTTTCCAGCAAAAGCGGTTTTAATCCTCCACGCGAGGCATATAAACCCGCAGTTAAACCACATGCGCCACCACCAATAATAATAAAATCATGCATCTTCATATTCGATCGGTAAATAATATATTGTATTGCATTGTAGCAAATATTTTTTGGTTGCAAAAGACCGCCTTAACGACTACCCGTCGACTACCCATCGAATACTCAAAAGGCTACCCATCGGGTATACATTGATTACTCGCCGACCACCCGTTCAAGCACCCTTTTGTATAACCCCGAATTAAGCTTGTTTAAAAAGAAAAACAAATCAGCGCTGGTAAATCTTTTTCGAATAAAATGAGCATGAGTAAATGCAAATTCCATATCATCAGGAATTGTATAATCCAATCCGATATCATCAAGTGCCTGTTTTATTTCATCTCCCTTCTTTACCAATGATTGCAATTTCTTTTTTTCCACATCCCATAATTTAATAAATTCATGAATCGTTCGCTCGGCATCTACCCAGCGTTCATGCTTGATACGGTAATCGTTTAACATTTCTTTAATAGCATTTGAAGAAAAGCCCTGCTGTTTAAAATCATCCCGCATTGTTTTTTCTATCTTCTTCCTGTCGGGAAACGTAATACTACTCCTAAGAAACGGCTCTTTATACGAAAGCAGTTCTTCATAAGCGTATGCGGCAAATACGGTAGCGATCGCCACCTGCGTGCCATGCAGCAGTGGCTTTTTATGTTGAATCGCACGTACCATATCTAGTGTATGAGACATTACGTGCTCAAATCCCGAAATAGGGGTGGACATACCAACAATCGACATGGAAATCCCAGCGTTAAGCAAGGCTTTTGTTAACACTGTATATGTCTCTACATTACCCTTTTTTAATCCTGAAGCATTATGTACAAGATACTCGAGCATATCATCAAGAAGCATTTTCGGTACTTCCGTATATTTACTTAAATTTTTACATTTATATCCCAAATACCAGTCGGCATACGACACATATCGTGCCATTAAATCACCAAATCCGGCTTGTGTTAATTCAAAAGGAGCCTGTTTAATAATATCGATATCACTAATAACATAATCCGGATATCGAGAAGGATATGTTCGCTTTACTCCGTCCTTTAACAAAACAGCTATATTTGACGTATAGGCGGTTACCGTGTTTGCCGTTTGCACAACAATAAGCGGAATTTTTACATTCGACTCCTGTGCATACCTATAGGTGGCGTGTTTTGCGATGTCGGTTATTGTTCCCGATCCAATCGATACCACAATTGTTTTTTCATCAAGCTTCCCTTGCAGTCGTTCTACTGTCTTCCAGTCAGCATGTACCATCCCATCAGGCGCATTATCATGATGATATACAAGACTTGTTACATCAAAATTTTTGTCATTTAACATTGTTTTTATTTCCTGTTTTATCTCCGACTTACCGGCATATATCGGCGTGTCGTCCATAACAAGCATTATTTTTCTTTTTTTATCAAGAACAGACGGTAATGTTTTACGAATACCGCTCGCAACATAAATATTGCGTATTGCAACCAATTGCAAAGTCCCATCCAGTTCTCCCAATTGAACATTCAGATCGGTAAGATTTGTCGGATCAAACGTATACATAAGGAAATGTCAGCGTACCGTAACTGTAACAAGTTCTACCTATCTTTATCAAGCTTTCCGAATAAATCGTGTGGGTTTTCCCCACCCCACTCCACGATAAGAGCTCGTTCCTGCACGATGCGGATAATTCTATTAATGAGTATATACTCTTTTTCATAGTGTTCATCGAGCACTTCTTCCAACGTGGTAATGCTGAGTAATTTTTGGAGTACCGTTTTACGTTCATCAATCTCATCAAGCACCGTTTGCGCGATATCGTTAAAAATAGCTTGCATAGTCCGCACATGCTCTTCACACGGCTCATATTCCTGCAATCGTTTGCTTTCGTCCCACAGTTTTAACTTGCTTTGTAGTATTTCTTTGTAGTGTTTTGACATATGATTTTTTATAATTTTAAGGTTTATTTCTATCACTTGGCTAACCGTTTTGTCAATGAAGAAGCGTTTTTACTCGATATTTTCTTCAAAATATGAGAAAATATAGATAGGAATTCTAACAAAAACAAAACCAGATATACATGGAAGAACTCATTTTCCAACTCAGTATCGTCATTATTGTAACGGCAATTTTAAGTGTTATTTTAGAACTTTCAAAACAGCCGATTCTTATTGCGTTTATTTTTTCCGGGCTTATTATCGGACCTCAAGGGCTGGGACTTGTGAATAACAGTCTCTTTTTCGAGGCTATCGGAGAAGTGGGCATTATTCTGCTCCTTTATTTAATCGGGCTTGAACTTAAAACAAAGATTTTTTCGGGAACGTTTGGAAAAGGAACATTGATTACCTTTATTGCCAGCATTTTTATTTTTGCAAGTGGCCTGCTTATAGGTTTTATCACCAATATAGGGCTCACCGAATCGCTCTATTTGGCGATGGTGTTGATTTTCAGCAGTACGGTTGTTGTTATGAAGCTGTTAAACGACCAAAAAAGCACCAATCCATATGTTCGACAATATTGTATAGCCGCACTGATTACACAGGATATGATCGCCATTATGATTTTACTATTCATTTCCAGTACGCGCGAAGTAGGTTACTTTGGCTTTTTTGAAGGAGTTAAATTCCTTATTGAAGGAATCTTTGTATTCGTATTGGCGTTTGTCCTCCAAAAATATATTCTCAAAGGCATTGCCCGAAAAATTTTCCATAAGCCGGATATTATGTTTCTACTGGGTCTGGCGTGGTGTTTTCTCTTTGCCGAAATTGCTGAATTTTTTGACTTCTCGCGGGAAATCGGAGCGTTTATTGCCGGTATTTCATTAACATTTCTGCCATCATATAAACTGCGGGTTATTGTTAAAAAATCCGAAACGATTCGAGACTTTTTTATGATTCTCTTCTTCTTCGTTTTGGGAGCACATATTGAATTCACCAATTTGGAGGGATTTGGCCCACTTATAGCCATAACCTTGCTCTTTGTGGTTATTGTTAAGCCAATTATTTTCAAAGTACTCTTTGATTGGTTTAAAGCCGTGCCAAAAGAAAGCCTCGAAATAAGTGTTCGACTCGGGCAGCTCAGCGAATTCTCCGTTATCGTTATTTTATTGGGGGCATCAAGCGGTCATATTTCAATGGATTTTGCCATGGCGGTACAAATAATCATGTTCCTTTCGATTATTATTTCCACCTATTTTGTACGGTATATTCCGTTTTATAAATTTAATAAATCGTCGTCCAAGTAATTATGTTCGTTTTTTTCCCGATGGAGAAGTAGGCGGTATTTTTTTACCGAAAAACTTTTTAAAATAGATAATCGCATCTTTAATGTGAATACGCATTGTTTTTTTTCTGAACACATCAAGAATGCCTCCTCCGGATAATCGCGATTCATTATGGCTTGCGCGGGCTTTCCCCACATAATGGACTTCAAACCCTTCTTCCCATGCCCGGCGACACAATTCCAAGTCCGACATAAATAAAAAATAATCTTCACTATTAGGGCCCACCGCCTCCCAGCATTCTCGCGTTATAATTTGAAAGGCTCCGGTCACCCAATCAACCGGTTCGTTTTTTGCAGGATCTTTATCCCACATAAGATATTTTCTCATCCTCCCCACGAACAGTTTTCGCAGTGGCTTGATGCGTTTAATAATTAAATCTATCCCACGGGGGTATACGCGAAAATTATCCTGTGTATAGCCGTTTGGATAAATCAGCCGGGGCGCTACCACGCCCACCTTTGAATGCTTTTTCAGATATTCGAGCATAATATGTATCGTGTCCTTATTTACTTCAATATCGGGATTAACCATAGCAATATACTGCGCATCCGTTTTTGCTATACCAACATTATTACCATGCGGAAATCCCTTGTTCGGCACATCAATAAACGAAATATCAAGCCCTTTATATGCCTCTTTCTCTATTCGTTCGTTTGCGTTATGCCCACCGTTATTAACCACAATAATATGGACGTCTTCGGGAAGACGCGCTTTGCGTAAAGCGCGCAAATTATCCGTTACTTCGTGAGGCGTGTTGTGTTGTAAGATAACAATTCCAAGTGTATGTGCCATAATTATGATAAAAAATAATGTTCCATGCGTCGCGGAGAAATAGTGCGTTTGCTTTTACTCACGTTCATGCGCCAGACTTCGGGTAAAACACTCAATACTTTGGGTTTTCTAACCAAATAGTACAGAAACTTTAAAAGTTCGTACATAATAATGGCAAGTTTTGTTCTTATGCGAAATCCGCGATCAACATTGCTTCGCAGCATAATCCAATGATTCTTATAACTGTTTTTTGCTTCAAATAAAGATTTTTTCTTTTTCTTTCCAAGAGTACGCGCATGATATCCCAATACCACTGGCAATAAGGTTATTTTCATCTGTTGCCATCGCATTCGATATGCCAAATCAACATCATCTTTATACATAAAAATATGTTCATCAAATAATAGATGATCTTCTCCGTGTAAAGCGTGGATAACCGAGCGCCGTATAAAAAATGCCGCTCCGGATATTCCGAAAATAACATTGAGTGTATCGTCATATTGGCCAACATCTTTTTTCCCTTGTCCGCGATCCCAAAAATGATGGCCGCAACTGCCGATAATCCCGAGTGTATCAATAATTGTTGTTTTGGTATCGCTTGTACTGTCCCAGTGATATAATTTTCCGCTTACCATCGCAATATTCGAATCCTCTTCCAGCGCCTGAACACACTGCGCATAACCCTCTTTTTCCAGTTTAATATCAGTGTTGAGACACAGATAATATTTAGATGCGGGCGCTTTTTTAAGAATATAATTGTGCCCCTTCGAAAACCCCACATTACCTTCCGGATGACGTATATAGGTAATCGATGGAAATGATTTTTTTATAAACGTTTTAATATCATCGTTACTCGCATTATCCAGCAAAACAATATGTGACGAGGGCAGATCCGTCAAAAGCGGCAGCGTCTTTTCAAGATACTGTTTATCGTTATACGAAATAAGGCCTATAACAACGCGGTGTGTACTCATACATTAATAACACTAAGTCTTGCGCATTATAGCAAGCACATCACACCTTATGAAAGGTATTCCTCAATTTTTTTATGCGAGCCGGTTTCCAGCGTATCTTTGATCATTTGAGCAACCGCCCTTGATGCTTTGGGACGCATGTGTACACGATCACCATATAACATTTTTTTTCCGCTGCGCATGGCATCAACAAAACTTTTGTGCATATCAACTAATCTGAAATTGCGCGGAAATTTACGGGCAAAGCTTCGAATACGGTTATTAATTGCCTGTATTTTCCTGTTTCTGGCACTGTTGCCGGGATAGGGTAGCAACGTAAGGGTCACAATACGTATTTGTGGGTTTTTTTTAATCAGCATGCTATACATTGCCTCAAGATCACCTGCGATAGCGTTCGCGCTTCTGTGCTCAAGATCGTTAGTGCCGGCACCGATAACAATAGCGCTTTTTGAAGCATAGTAATCAAGATTGCGCTCCATCCGTTTTCGCATAGTGCGAGCCCATCGACCAATTTTAAAATCTTTGTTTTTGTGGCGACGAAAAGCACTGCGAGATAATATATGTCGTGCATATTGGTGTGTTAACGAATCACCAAAATACACCGTATCGCTCGGCTTAATCGGTTCGCGTTCAACCGTAGCTTTTGGCTTCTTTTCTTTTGCGCGCGTTATCGGAGGAGTCGGCAATCCCGCTGTACGCGCCAGTGTTTGTCGTTTTTCTTGTGCCCGCTTTTGTACTTCGGTTCGTCTATGCGGGTCCAGTATTGGAAATACGCGTATTAATGCGTTAAACGTATACGGTCCCAATTGCCCGTCACATCCGTGCGCCGTGTCCGTTTCGGGAAATTCTAGCAATTTTTGGAGCTTGTATACTGCGTACGCCATCGTTTCTTGTGGCTTGGGCGGCTTTATTTTCGCCAGTTCACATGCTTTTTCAACAAATCCGCGCACCGAACCGCCCTCCAATAAAGAAGATAATAAACGATTGGTTACCGCATCACGTTGTATCGCTGTTTGCTTAATGGTTTGTGCAAGTTGTTGTGCCTGCAACGATTCCTTGTTGCGTTTTGGGACATCCGGACCGCTCATATTTTTATGTTACTAATCTCTTAATTTTAGCACAAAAAAGCCATTTATTCAATATTAAACAGGGTCTGTCACGTAGCGAATGCCTGTTCTTTTATATATTGAAATATTTCATCAAAACGAATTTTCTTCTCCATAAACAGTTTCACCGCCCGATCATTAGCCCGATTTAATCTTTTTGGGTAATCGCCACCCTTTTTTAACGCTTCATAGGCAAACAAAATTGAAGGAAACGTTTCCGTATCAGGTTTTTCAAAGACCAATTCATTACCCGCCAGATCCAGTTTCGGCACTGCCGCATCGGATGATTCGGGATAATAAAGTGCATAATGAATGGGAATGCGCATATCGGCATGTCCCATATGTGCCATACTTGTTCCGTCGGAAAAATGCACCATAGCATGCACAAGGCTTTGCGGATGGACCAGCACCTCAATATTTTCCGGCTCAATATCGAAAAGATGGTGTGCTTCAATAATTTCCAGGGCTTTATTCATCATAGTCGCCGAATCAATCGAAATTTTCTTGCCCATATCCCACGTGGGGTGCTGTAGCGCCTGTTTAACGGTAGCCGATTGCAACATTTTTTTTGAAGCATGCAGAAACGGCCCACCGGAACACGTTAACGTAATTTTCTCAAGCGTACGATGACGATTCCCTTCCAACAACTGAAAAACACCCGAATGTTCGGAATCAACAGGAAGGATCGTTACCCCATTACGTTTCGCTTCCCGCATAATTTCATGACCGTATTCAACCAATAATTCTTTTGTTGCGATTGCTATCTCTTTTTTATGCTTAATAGCGGCAAGCAGCATCTCGCGCACCTCGGTACCCAAACACGCAACAACAACCATATCAACACGATCATCGCATACCATAGCAGACATATCCGAAACCGCACACGTTACCCCCAATGGAGGCTGAAATTCATGCTGTAGCGCATGTAATGCGTCGGTATCTGTATGTGCCGTTAACCCCATAATCGTAAAATCATCTGGATTCTTACGCACAATATCAAGTACATTTGTACCGACAGAGCCTGTTGCACCGATAAGAACAAGTCGTTTTTTCATCTCAAAAATAAATACAAAAGGTGTTACAGCTCAAACTGTAACACAAAACAGCCACTACGTGATACCTACATCCACGCAAAACTTGACAAAAACCCTTTTTTTTATTAGAATTTAACACCTTTTATTTACCTGCGCGCTATGAGTGGTATAGAAAAAGATAAATCTGTAAAGCCTGCTCCCACAGAGGAGCCGAAAAAAACAGAACAATATAATGCCCCCGATCACACTCCTGAAAATTCTGATACTGTTATTGAGAAAATTCAGGAGGCTCCCATTGTATCTCGCGATAGGAAAAGCACTCGGGAACAAGTAGAAAATCTTTTGGCCGAGCTAACAAAAAGTACCGACCACCTCTCCGACGAACTTATTTCACGTATAACAGATGCTGTTGTGCGACGAGTTGCACGAGAAAATGGAAGCGAAGAAGAACGTACCAGCGCAGAAATAGCCGCTTTGCTTTTTAAAGGCTTTAAGACAGGCAAAATGCCTCTTCCCGTTTTTTATTTTTATCCGGAAAAATGGGCGGCGGTATGTAACGCGGAAGACTATCCTCTGCAGGAAAAAGCACTGGGTATTTTACGTACACGTACCGGCGATATGCTTGAAATTGTTACTCCGGATGATTCGGAAAAACTTCGCATATACGACTTTGGTGTCGGGACGGGACAAAAAGGAGAAATCATACTGAATAAAGCAATAGAGAGAAATGGTAGGCATATCGAATATCATGGTGTTGATGCCAGTCAAGACATGTTAAAAATAGCCATGGTTCAAATGGCAAAGCATATTGTTCAAGAAGCGCTTGAATTAAAAAAAGCACCACGAAAAGTTCGTTGTCACAGTAAATGGAAACAATTAATACAATTTATTAGAAAATTCGATCTTGAGTACTCAACCTTACAATCTGAACATTTAAACTTCGTATTTACGAGAATTTTCAAACGGCATTGCACTAATCCCGAAGGAAAAGAAAGCGAATATCTGCTGAAATTTTTTATTGCACGCATGTTGCGTCTACGCCGAACCGATATCCGTGGAAAGCGGTATATTAATGAATTGGACCATACGGTTGATTTACCACTCAGTATGTATGCGCATCCGCAACAATTTCAAACGTTCACCAAGGCGGAATTTGAACCTCAAGATAAAGAAGGAGTGGTAATTTTCGATCTGGGATCTGAAATATGTAATCAATTTCCCGGCAAATCGCTGGCCATGTTTTATGATCTTCTGATAGATCCGGAAACACCAAATCATGAAGATGGCATCGTCCCTTTGGAAGACGAGAAAAATGTACAAACCAACTATGCCGTTTTAGGTCTGCAGCTTGGAGAAATACCAACTTCGAAAAGACAATTTAGAGAAATGCGGTCAAAAATGCGCATAGCATACAACAATCCCGCTTTCCGAGCTTTAACCGAACATCCGTTTTTACGCGATGATGTAACCTATATTGATCTTGCAACGGGAGAAGAAGTACATTTTCAAGACATCGGCTTTATTTACGTTGATTACGAAGAAGACCCCGAACATCCGGGTTATTACATGTCAACCCACCGCCTTTACATTACCGAAGATGTTGAAATCATTAATGCGCTCGGAGAAAAAACAACTATTTACGGACGTTCCCGCGCACATGACGTATTTGAGCAAGCCGTTGATGCGCTCTTTGACCCTGATCGCGAAGAAGAGTTGGGCGGTCGACGAAATGAAATCTTGAATCGTTGTAACGTTTCAACAAAAGAAGAATTGCTTGCAGCCGGTCCACAAATGTTTTTCTCTCGGGATTACAGTAATTATGGAAACGGCATTAAGATAGCCGAAGAAATTTTGGAAGAACCATCGGGATTACAGGAAACACTGCTATACCCTTCATACAAGCCTTCACTAAAACAAATTGTAAGCCTGCATCATCAAAACGGACTAAAGATTATCGATGTATATTCGGATAACGAAGAAAATCCGAGTTATGTCAAAATTTTGAGTAGGCGTATGACCCCAGAAGAAAAGGACTTGTTTGATAGCGACACCGTTGATCCGGATATCTTTTATCAAGCAAAGGAATAATACGTGAAAAGCCTTGACGGAAACACGTGTTTTCCACTATCATCCATAGGCCTCCTCTTGCGAGATTAAGAGGATTTTTCTATCCCTAAACACATACTACGTATAAATAAGAAACTTCGAGTTAATCAAAAAATCAAGGTTCCGACGGTACGCCTTATAGACAATGAGGGCGAGCAGCTGGGCATTATGGCAATTGAAGATGCACTCGCCAAAGCACAAGAAAAAGATATTGATTTGGTGGAAGTATCACCACATGCAAAACCTCCGGTCTGTAAACTGATGGATTACGGAAAATATCGATATAAACAGAAGAAAATTGATCAAAAGCACCGTAAAATGCAAAAGCAAACCGAAGTAAAAGGTATTCGAATGGGCTTCCGTACAGACGATCACGACATAGAAGTTAAACGAAAACAAGCGGAACGATTCCTGAAAGCTCGAAATATGGTAAAAGTTGCCCTCATTTTCAGAGGAAGAGAATTAGCTCATGTAGATCTGGCGAAAGAAAAATTAAAAAAGTTTGCGGAAAATCTTTCCGAAGTGGGCAATGTGGAAGAAGGGCCAAAAAGACAAGGAAACAATCTTATTATGATTCTTACTCCTATAAAATAATTATTTATGAAGCAAAAAACACATAGCGGCGCTAAAAAGCGAGTTAAAAAAACAGGTTCGGGGAAATATGTGGTTGAAAAATCATGTAAAAGACACCTTCTCGTTAACAAGTCAAAGCGTCAAAAAAAACTGGACAAAAAAGGTAAAGTTGCTGAAAAGCCTCAACAAAAGATGCTTTCAAAGCTCCTTACATAATTTTCTATAGTCTTAATTAACACACTATGACTCGAGTGAAAAGAGGCACAAAAGCCCACCGTAGGCACCGAAAAATCGTTAAGTCTGCCAAAGGTTACCGTGGTCTTCGTAGCAAAACATTCAGCCAGGCGAAGAATGCTGTTATGAAAGCCGGTATCAACGCATACCGTGACCGAAGACTTAAAAAACGAACATTTCGAAGTCTGTGGATTACCAGAATAAATGCGGCGTGCCGAAAACAAGGCATTTCATATAGCCGTTTTATGCATGCATTGCTAAAAGCGGATATTAAAATTGACCGTAAAATACTTGCCGATCTGGCGGTAAACAACGAAGAAGCGTTTAATGCCATTATCAAAAAGGCAAAAGCGGCGCTTTAATCAGCCTGTAATATCAAACGAATCAAACAGCTTCTCGTCTTCGAGAGGCTGTTTTTTTACATTAACCGAACGCACCGATGCTGCCGGCGGCCCTTGTTTACACCATGTAACGAACGACTCAATTGACGAAGGCTCTCCCTGACAAACAACTTTAACACTGCCATCAGGCATATTGCGCACCCATCCCGTGAGTGACAACTTTTGGGCGTGTGTCTGAGCATTAGCACGGTAACAAACCCCCTGGACTTTTCCGGTTATAGTGAGTACAGCTTGTATTTTCATATATTGAGTCCTTACTCGGTTAACGGTACAATCAGTATAGTTTATAACATTATCGAATGAAACGATTTCTGAAAAAAAGCGTTCTTTCCATACTTGCTTTCTTGGCAAAACGAAAATTAAAAACTATGCGAGCATCGATCGTGGGCATTACCGGATCGGTTGGAAAAACATCCTGTAAAGATTTGGTGGCGCATCTGCTGGAAACGCATCACCGGGTTCTTAAAAGTGAAAAAAGTTATAATAGTGAATTTGGCTTGCTGCTTACTATCTTACAACAAAAAAGCGGGTTTTCGTCACCGGTGCAATGGCTTGTTACATTGTTTAAAGCATTTGGATATACCTTTTTTAATCGAGAGACGTTCGATTATCTTATTTTGGAGATGGGTGTTGATAAGTCGGGAGACATGGATTACTTAACGCATATAGCGCCACCCGACATTGCAATTATTACCGCTATTAAACCGGTTCATCTGGACAACGCTCAATTTTCTTCAATTGAAGACGTTTTCCGGGAAAAGAAAAAAATTGTAAGCCGCATGAAACCGGACGGAACAGCATATTTATCACTTGATGATAATCACATAAAAACACTCTCAGATGATAAAGAGCATAACCATATTTTGTATAGTCAAAAAAAGAAAGCCGACGTATGGGCAAGCGATATCAGGCAAACAGAGGAGGGTCTCAGCTTCACGGTACACTATGGAGATGAAGACAGTTTTACCGCTTTTGTGCCGCTCTATGGAGAGTATCAATTAAGCATTGTCCTGCCCGCTATTATTGCCGCGCGCGAAACAGGCATTCCCGTACAAACTATCCAAGAAACGTTAAAAGGATATCACTTGCCACCGGGACGCATGACCCTTATCGAGGGGATCGATAACCTGCTTTTGCTGGACAGTTCGTACAACGCATCGCCGGAAGCGGTTAAAGAAGCGTTGCATGTTTTGCATTTTTTCGGCACAAAACGAGGCGCGCGCCGCGTTTTTATTTTCGGTAATATGAATGAATTGGGCGACTACTCAAAATCATTGCATCAGGATGTCGGCAGACATATACCGAGCAAAGCGGATGTACTTATCACCGTGGGCGAAGATGTGCATTACGCCGCGGAAACGGCCCTAAAAAATGGTATGCCAAGCAAGCATATTATAGAATGCCGTGATGTACATAAAGCCATAGAGCGCTACAGAGAAATTAAAAAACCGGGTGATGTTGTGCTGGCAAAGGGCTCACAAAACAATGTCAGATTGGAGTGTTTTGTCGAAGCGTTTATGCTCAGACCTGAAGAAGCACAAGATACCCTTGTCAGACAAGGGAAAAACTGGGAGAATATAGCCCCATAACAGGATATACGAACACACCATGTATAACTGGAATATTATCGGTCACAAAAAACAGCTTGAGCTTATTGAACACGATATAGCCTCAAAGACACTTGCTCATGCTTATTTATTTGCAGGCCCTTCACATATCGGCAAGTTTTCCATCGCCAAAATGTTTGTTAACATCTTGCAATGTACCAATAACCTTTGTCATACCTGCAGTACGTGCAAACAAATTCAGGCGGGTAGTCATCCTGACACGGTGGTTATCGACGACGAAGGAACGTCGATCAAAATAGAGCAAATCCGAGACGTCATCGGCAAACTGCACATGACAAAACACGCTTCCTATAAAATTCTCTTGATAAACGGCGCGCACAAACTCACTCCCGAAGCGGCAAACTGCCTTCTAAAAACACTGGAAGAGCCACCACCAAACACCATTATTATCATGACGACAAACAACGTGCGTGATATGCTTCCCACTATTATTTCCCGCGTACGTCTTCTTAAATTTTCAGCATATTCGCAAAAATTTCTTAAAGAAAAGTTACGTGCATTGTATCCAAATACCGACGACAAAACGCTTGATCAAGTCTGCTCGCTTTCTTTAGGGAAAAGCGGACGAGCTATAAAGTTGCTGGAAGATTCTGACCTTTTGGCCTCGTATAGAACAATGTATAATATGCTCTGTGAGTTTTTGGAAGACAAGCCCATATACAGAAAATTCGGTCTTGTTGAGGAGATTGTATCGGATGAACGTGATAATAAAGAGTTTTTAGATATTTTTACCCACCTTGTGCGAAGCAGGCTGCACAAAGAGCTGACCACCAATAGTAATTCACCTAAAAAAGACCATTATCTCTCGTTGCTTTCTTCGCTCGAAAAAACACGTACGTTACTGAAACGCAACATCAATGCACGACTTGCACTTGAATCATTAGCATTAAAAACGTCTCAATGAAAATAATAGGAGTTTACGATCAATTTACACGCAAGGAACTAAGTATACCGCAACCAGATAAAGCCGACCCGGCTCCGGGAGATTTTGTCGTATATCACGATGATGAAAACAGAGAAAATATCGGACGGGTGCATTTTATTAATCGTGATGAACAAGATCTTGATAAAATCACCACTTCATATTCGTATTTGCGTAAAGCAACCGCTCACGATAAACAAAAAATGGAAACCTTACAAGAAAGAGCGGAAGAAGCAATGGATATTTGTAAAGAAAAAATAAAAAAACATAAGCTTGATATGATTCTGGAATTTACCGAATATTCACTTGATGGCAGTCGCATCAATTTTATTTTTACTTCAGACGACCGTGTTGATTTTCGTGAACTGGTAAAAGACTTGGCAAAAACATTCCAAAAACAAATTCACTTGCAACAAATAGGCCCGCGCGACAAAGCCCGCATTGTTACCGGAAGAGGGAAGTGCGGTAAATCGTTATGCTGCGCCAGCTGGCTGAAGGACTTAAAAAGTATCACCATGGACATGGTGCGATCACAATGTTTGGAAAGCAAAGGAAGTGCAAAGCTTTCAGGATGTTGCGGTAAACTCATGTGCTGCCTTCGTTACGAAGTTGAAGAATACAAACAATTAAAGAAAAATCTTCCAAAAATAGGCAGTATTGTAAAAGTCCCCAAAGGTGAAGGACAGGTTATCTCTCTCGATATTCTCAATCAACGGGTAAAAGTGCTCTTTAAAGACCGTTCGTTTGAGACCATTCCCATCGACGATGTAAAAAAAGTCGTTGTTGATCAAGAAATTGAAGGTCTGCAGGATAAACAGGCGGATCCTATCGTTAAAGAATCTTAATTGCTCTTCATGGAAATTTTACTTGCTCTTATTATCCTCTCATTAATCGGTATCTTTGTACGACGATATTATATTAACGAAAAGGGAGTATATCTTGAACGCGCCCTGCTGAGAGCCTTTAACGGTGGTGCTCGTATACATGCAAAACATCGCCGTGACAAACAGGAAAAACCAAGTAAAGAACGTAAAGCTCCCTCTCATGTTCCCAAGTCCGTTCCAAAAACCATGGAGGCAAAAATGCTCTATAGCAAAGCGATGATTTTTTATGAACGCGGCGAACTCAAACAAGCGGAGAAAAAACTTATACAGGTTACGTCGCTTGATCAACATTTTCATGACGCACTACATCGTTTAGGTTTAATTTATCTAAAACAAGCGCAATTCTCTAAAGCAGAAGCGTTGTTTAGACAGTTGACTACCCAACGTGATGATCATGCGGTATATCACAGTAACCTCGGCCGTGCGCTCTATGAACAAGAAAAATTTGAAGAGGCGCTTTCTTCATATTTACGTTCCATAGAACTTGACGATTCAAGGCCGGGTCGATTTATCAGTACGGCGGAAGTATATCGTAAATTGGGTAATCCAAAAAAAGCTCACGACATGTACGAAACAGCATTAAAGTTGGATCCTACCAACCTTGATTATCTGCTTATTTTTGCACATTTTCTTATAGATCAAAAGCACTATAAAGAAGCGCTCGAATATTTGCAGAAAGCACTCGATAAAAAACCGGACAACCAGGTGGCGCTAGAGATGAAAAAGGAATGTGAAAAGGCAATGGAGTGATTATTCTTCCTCGGTAACGGCATCAGCCGACGGCCCCACAACAATTTTAGCCGGAATGGCACGATACGCACTATATATGGTTTCGGTGATTTCTTCACCATCTTTTACCATATGCCTATACCATGTTGCGTTAAATCCGGTATGGCCATATTCCACTTGTCTTCGTGTTCCCGGCGGCAACGAAGGGTCTTCAACAATAACAGGAGCTCCCGGTCCGTGATACCCTCCTTGATACGGTCCTTCCAATGCAACGCTTCGTCCATCATCGGTACCGTAAAATTTAAAGAACGCCTGCGACCCTTCCGCATACGCCTGTATCAAAATGTGTCCGGGGGTGTCGTTAATAAATTTTACATCATGTACACCAATATAAATGGTAGCATCAAGACCGTATCCGTAAATTTGCGCATAATATGACACCGCATAGGAATGTGGCGAGCGTTCAACAATAGGAAGACCCGACATGAGCGCGGCACGATATATTGTTGACGAAACCTGACATAATCCGCCGCCATACTCAGGGATTGTTCCTTCGGGTTTAATAACCAGTTCGGGCAAATA